>CAZSWC010000026.1:0-27161 GCA_964610665.1 uncultured Lachnospiraceae bacterium | reverse complement strand
GCCACCTGCCGGATGGCCTCCAGGAAGGGCTGGGACTCGATGTCGCCCACGGTGCCGCCGATTTCCACGATGGACGCGTCCACGTCCTCCCCCTCCAGGGAATAGATGTGCCGCTTGATCTCGTCGGTGATGTGGGGGATAATCTGCACCGTGCCCCCCAGGTAATCCCCCGCCCGCTCCCGGTTCAGCACATTCCAATACACTTTGCCGGAGGACACGGAGGAGTTGAAGGTCAGGTTCTCGTCGATGAACCGCTCATAGTGGCCCAGATCCAGGTCGGTTTCCGCCCCGTCGTCGGTGACGAACACCTCCCCGTGCTGGTAGGGGGACATGGTGCCCGGATCCACGGTGAGGTAGGGATCCAGCTTCTGCACCCGCACCCGCAGGCCCCGCTGCTTCAGCAGCCGCCCCAGGGACGCCGCCGTGATGCCCTTGCCCAGGCCGGACACCACGCCGCCGGTGACAAAGATGAATTTGGTCATAGCACGCCCTTCTCCCTATCGTTAATGGCGGCGATGCCGCAGGCATCCTGGCCCCGGTGCTGGAGGGCGTACAGGCCGCAGCAGGCCGTCCGGGCACAGTCCCCGGCGGGGTCATACACCCCCAACACGCCGCGCTCCTCATGGGGATGCTCTGAGCAGGTATCCATCATAAGCACTCCTCTCCAAAAGGTGGACGGGGCCCTATGGCTGGCCCCGTTGTCTGTTGGATAGCATTATATACGTTTTCTCCCTTGAATGCAACCGCATTTTCCTATAAAATCAAAAATGTGATTTTTGCCAGTCATTTTTCAGGGAAATAGTATATTTTTGCAACTTTAACATTGATGCCTTGCAAACATGGGCATATGGCAGGCTCTATGAAAGGCAACGGCGCTTTGGAGGCGCACCTCCCGGATCGCCGCTGCCTTTCTATTTTTGCCTGAATTGGAGAGAGCAAATATGACCGTATGACTACCTTCCAGGCAAGGAAACGGTGGAGCTGCAAAGCAAGTTGAGGAAACAGGCTGGCCCGCCGAGGGACATTCCCTTGGCGGGCCATTTGTCGCTGCCTGTGGGCGAATATGCGGTCAAGAGACTCTGGGCTAAAATCAGGCGGCGGAAGTTGTGCTGAAAATGCGGCGGTTTCCAAGGTAATAGGCAGCTCTCAAAGGAAATAATCAAGCGGTTTAACCCCAACCCTTTAGCGCGCTGACACAATCAAAGAATCAAAAAGGCCTGGAACGGAAAACAGCCGAATCGTCTTATGGCTTCTGTGCTCAGGTCCGAAAAAGGCAATCCATATACGCCTTTTTAAGCGCGGCAAGGCTGGCGCGGGACACCGGCACGCGTTGGCCTGTGGACATGAGCACATGGGTAGCATTCAGAGCGGTGATGTGCTCCAGGTTGATAATATATGCCCGGTGGGGAGAGAAAAAGCGCAGATCATCCGAGAGACGGTCCAGCAGAGAGGACAGAGTATCGGCGGTGACCGCCTTGGAACCGCCTGTCAGCGTGATGACCCGGTCATGGTTGAAGCTCTCTGCCATGACCAGCTCCCGAAAGAGGATTTTCCGCAGCCCCTCCCTGGTCTTCAGCAGCAGGCAGGAGTCCTCGCGCCCGGCCAGGCGATGGGCAGCAGACAGCAGAATGCGGTCAAACCGCTCCTGGTCCACAGGCTTGAGGAGATATCCGCAGGCGTTTACATCAAAGGCCTCCAAGGCATATTCCCTGGAAACGGTGAGAAACAGGATCTCTACCGCCTCGCCCCGCGCCCGAATGCGCTCCGCCAATTCCACCCCGTTCAGATGGGGCATAAGGACATCCAGCAGGTAGAGGTCAAAGCCGCCCTGTGTTTCCAGATGCTCCAAGAGGTCGAAGGGGGAGGAAAAAGCCTGGATCTGGAGGGGGAGCTCCGGGTGTTCTCCGGCGAATCGCTCCGCCAGCGCCCGGATCTGCGCCGTATCTTCCGCGCTGTCGTCACAGATACATAGTGTCAGCAAAAGCTCCTCCTCCTTATTGCAAGATTGAAGGCTGGGCCAGAAGGCCGTTCAGCAGGTCGGTGGGAATGACGAACTCCGGCGTGCCCATGCTGCCCGGCGCTACCTCATACTCCTCAAAGACAATGACCAACTGGCCGCTTTCGTTGATATAAAAATTCTGGTCGTCCTCGATGGACTGGAAACAGTCCTCCTCAGGCCAGATGCCGCCGGAGAGGAAATAGTCGGCCTCTCCGGCCTTCATCTGCTCGGACATCTGGGCCTTGATCTCCCGGCTGATGGGGAAGACATAGTTGCTCTCCGGCAGGAAGAGGTCGGCCAGGGCCAAAACCTGCCCGGTCTGCTGATCCAGCGTGATGTAACGGCTGTAATTTACCGAACCGCCCGCGTTGAGCGTGGCGTCAAAGCGGAGAACAAACAGCTCGGCGTCATCACGGATCACGGTGTAGGAGATATCAGAAGCCACGTAGCCCTGGTACTTCCGGGCGGCGTACCAGATAAATTGTTCCTCCATCCTGCGGATCCATGCCTCTTTTTCCTGCCCAAGCTCATGCACAGCCTGGTCATCGCCATCCAGCACCGGCTCCTGGACAGAGATGCCGGTACTTCCCCAGCTCAGGGAATAAGAGCGCAGATCCGCCACCCGCACCACAGCGCCCAGCACAGGGACGGCTTCCAGCGCCTGGACCAGCGCCGGCATACAGTTGAGCAGAAAACAGAAAAGAACCACACCCAGGAGTGCGATCCCGGCGCGGTGGGATCGCCGGGGCTTCGTGGCAGCGTCCAAAAGCGCCACACGGAGGGTAAATACGCCCTCGCCGCAGTCACACTGAAACAGGCCGTGATATTTTTCCGCCACTGCCGCAATGCTTTTCAGGCCCAGCCCGTGCCCCTCTCTATGCGGGACGACGGGGAACCCGCCGCTGTCAAATGTTATGGAGCTGGGACAGGAGTTCTTCACACAGATGGTCAGCCGCCGGTGGTCGGTCAGAGCCACCGTGAGACTGAGGCGCCGGGGCGTGCCCTCCGGCATTTCCCCACAGGCGTGGACGGCGTTTTCCAGCGCGTTGGCCAGGACGATGCAGAGATCCATTTCCTCAAAGGGAAAGGACGCGGGGAGGGCCACATTTACGTCAAGCGTGCATCCGACCTCCCGCGCTTGGGTCAGGTAGGCGGTAAGCACCCCGTTGACGACGGTGTTTTTACACCAGTTTTCCGCCTCGATCCGGGTGAGCTGTCCCTGCCAGTTGGATACATACCGTCGGGCGCCTTCGCAGTCTCCCTGCTGGAGCATGGCGGTGAGAGCGGCCATGTGGTGGCGCATATCGTGACGGTAGCTGCGGCCCAGTTCCAGCTTTTTCTGAGCAATCTCATAGTTCCTGCGCAGAGTGTCCAGCTGCTGCCGGGCCTCTCTGGTACGGCGTTCCGCGGCAAGGGAGACAATGAGCTTCGCCAGAACCAGAAATGCCGCCAAGGCAGTCAGAAACAGCAGAAGAAGCACCGTGACATCGGTGGTGCTGGACAGGAAATAGGACCAGAGGGCCAGCAGCATGACCGGCAGGAGGAGAAGCGGCGGCCAGCCGCTCTCCTGCTCCCGCACGCAGGAGAGGAAGGGGGCGCGCATGCGCCGGAACACCAGGATCAGGAGAAGTGCTGCCGCCAGGACAAGGACCGCGGTAAATACCCAGTCCCAAACCGGGCCGTAGAGGCCGGCATGAAGGAACAGCAGCAGCTTGCGCAGCGCGGCAAGGAGACTGTCACACAGCAGTGCCAGCAGCCAGGTGATGGCTGTGGGAACAAAATGCAGCCCAGACAAAAGGTGAAAACAAATCACACAGGGAAGATAGAGGGTAAGGGGCAGCAGTGTCGCCACAAGCTCCGGACTCTTTCCCAGCGCAAAGACTACAGCTTGAACCACTGCCTCCGCCACCCCAAAGCCCGCCGCCGCCCAGAAGGTGGTTCGGCGGGAATGCTTTGGCTCCAACAAAGCCCATAAGATCGCCCAAAAGGTCAAGACCGGGACGGCCGCGCCCAGCCATTTCAGAATACTGACCATTTCAAAGGCTCCTTTCGCTCGCACATAAGAACGATTTTTTCGCGCAGCTTTCCCTGCTATCATACCATAGTCTGAGCCGGACGCAAAGAGCAATTTGCGCGGGGGAACCTGCATTTCACGCAAAAAACCCGACGTTTCACGCAAAAATTGGGCTGCGAATTGGCTTTCTATTATAATAAAAAATAAACTGCAACCCTTCCGTGGAAAGGAGGAAGAAACGTATGCTGACAGATCAATGGCTGGTTCCGCCGCCACTCCTGGAGAAACGGTTCCTGACAGATCCGTGTCCCGGAGAAAATGTCTGGCCAAGCCAGTGCTGTCCCCGCTTTTCCGCCCGGCACAGCGAAGCGCTGGGAGTGGAGCCGGAGTGCTGGTTTTGCCGGTTTGCCGACTTCCGCCTGACCAGCCCCAAAGCGTTGAAGGTGGGGATCTGCTGCTATCCGGAGGCGCAGTTTGGAAAACGGCCGAAATAGAACGGTTCCTGCCGCGCGGATAATCCGCCGTGTTGAAATAAAGAAAGGAGCGCAGGCGATGAGGAAAGCTTCCAAGTATGGGGCCATTTTTATGGCGTTTACTCTATTAGCCTTGGCAGGCTGCACCGGGGGCAAGACCCCGTCCAACGATGAACTGTGGAGAGCCGCCATGGCTGACGCGGTGCTCAGTGAAGACGACGAGATTCTGCATCTGGTGACCCTGACCAGGGAAGACCCCTATGTGATCTGGGACGAAGCGGGAGAGCGCGTTCTCCTGCTCACTTGGCACGACTATGAGGAACCCTGCGCTCCTGGGGACATGATTTCGCCGGAACACGGGGAGATCTGGGCCACCTCGATGGGGGAAATGGAATCCTGGTATGGAGAGACCACCCACGTGGAGGACTGGACGCTCCGCTTTGCCCAACTGCTGGGCCTCCCATACGAAAGCGGATGCACCCGCTTTACCGCCTTTTGGATTGCCCCGGAGGATGTGATCCGTCCAGCCTACTGCACCGACGTGACGCTCCAGATGGAGAACCGCTATGAAAGCGTGGCCGACCCGGAATATAAAACCTGGTTCGACGGGAATATCCTCTACTCCTACTTTGAAAGCGAATACCCCTGGACCCGGCTGGGCTACACCTATGACTGGAGCGGAGGGGACTCGGAGTATGGCCTGACCGAATTTCTGGTGAAGGACGGAAGCAAGACGGAGATCGCCTTTACATATACCACGGAGGAATTTGTGGACTGGCTGGCGATGCAGAAATCCATGACTTCATAAAGGGAAGAGGAAATTTAAAATGGGAAAAATTTTTGAAAAATGCGGCAACACGGGGCCCTGCCCCTGCACCTATGACTGCCCCCGGCACGGCAAGTGCTGTGCCTGTGTGGCCCATCACCGGGACCATGACGAGGGCGTCCCCGGCTGCTTTTTTTCCAAAGAGGCGGAGGCTGCCTATGACCGGAGCATTGAGGCATTGGCCCGGGATCACGGCATTTTGAAGTGAGGATCAAGCAAGCGATATGGCAGAAAACAAAAAGACATTATTAAAAAAGCGGCGTGAGACGACGCCGCTGGACGCGGCCGGTATTGACCGGCTCTCATCCCTTTTGGCGGAGGCCCTGGAGCAGGCGGGAACAGAACGGAAGGACATTGTGCGCCTGCGGCTGGCCACGGAGGACATTTTGACCCTGTGGCAGCTGCATGGAGAGAGCGAGACCGTGTGCTCGTTCCGCTGCGGCACCCGGCTGGGGCGGATGTACATCGAGATCCTGGTTCCCGGAAAGCGGCTCGACCCGGCCGAAGCGAATGAGGAGGAGGCCGGCGGCCTGCTGTATTCCAGCCTGCTGGCCCAGGCGGGGCTCTCCCTGGTGTACGCCTATCAGGATGGGGTAAACCGCCTTGCGCTGTATCCCCTCAGGCCCCGGCGACTGGGCCCCATGCTCCAGCTGCTGCTGTCCATCGCCGCCGCGGGACTCTGCGGCCTGCTCTGCCTGGCGGCGCCGCCGGCGATCCGAAGTGCGGCCGGAGAGGTGATCACCCCTCTCTTTAACGCGCTGATGGGCATCCTGCAGACGCTGGCCGGCCCCATGATCTTTTTGAGCGTGTGCTGGGGGGTGGTGAGCATTGGCGATGTGCAGGTGCTGGGCAAGATCGGGCGGACGGTGCTTATCCGCTTTCTCACGGCCATCTATATCCTCGCCGGACTGACGGCGGTGTGCCTGGTGTGGTTTTTTCATCCCGGAACGGGCACAGCAGAAGAGGGCGCGAGCGCGGCGGCCCAAATCTACGGTATGATCCTCGGCATCATCCCCAGCAACCCGGTCTCTCCCTTCCTGGAGGGCAATTCCCTGCAGATCATCTTCATGGCCATCTGCGTGGGGCTGGTGCTGCTGGTGCTGGGGGATAAGGTATCGGCCGTGCGGATTTTGGTGGAGCAGATCAACACCGCCGTCCAGTTTATGATGGAAACGGTGAGCCGGTATATCCCGGCGCTTGTTTTTGTGAGCCTGCTTTCGCTGATCCTCTCCAACGCCCTGGACGGTTTGGGCGGGGTGGTGAAGGGAATGCTGCTGTGCATAGGAGCCTGCCTGTTGTGGCCGCTGCTCTACGCTCTGGCGGCAGCCCTCCGCTTGCGGGTGTCCTACCCCGTGCTGCTGCGAAAGCTGCTGCCCACTTATCTGATCGCCCTGTCCACCGCGTCATCCGCAGCGTCGCTGTCCACCAACCTGGAAACCTGCCGGAGGCGGCTGGGCATTTCCGAACGTATCGTGAACTTCGCGGTGCCGTTGGGGCAGGTGGTGTTCAAGACCGGCGGGGCCGTGGGCTTTTTCGTGCTGACCCTGGGGCTGGCGGAATTTTATGACATGGCCTTACCGGTTTCCTGGGTGGTGGCGTCGGTGATCACATCGGGATTGGTCGCCATTGCCACGCCCCCGGTGCCCGGCGGATTCACGGTAAGCTGCACGGTGCTGCTCGCCCAGCTGGGCATCCCCATGGAGGCCGTGGCCTTGGTTATTGCCGCCGATGTGATCCTGGATTTCTTTATGACATCCTGCGGCATCTCTTGTCTGCAGTCGGAGCTGCTGCTCGCGGCGAACAAGTTAGGTATGCTGGATCGAACGCTTTTAGAGAAGGATGATAAAATTTGAAGCGAAATAGGAAACGCAGATGGTGTGCCCTTCTTTGTGTCTCTGTGCTGCTGGCAGCGCTCCTGGCGGGCTGCGCCGGGGAGACGCCGGGGGCGGACGCCGACGAAGGCGGAGTCCGCTTCAAGACCCTGCAGGATTTTTCCGGCTGTACCCTCGGCGGAGTGACCGGAACCTATCAGGATCAGCTGGCAGCGAGCATCATCCCGGGCGTGCGGTTTCAGTACTATGACGATACGGCCTCCCAGCTTCTGGCCCTGCGGAACGGCTACGTGGACGGCGCCCTTTCGGACCGCCCCCTTGCTGAGTTGGCTGTCGCCCGGCAGCCTGAGTTGGCCATTTTTCCCGAGACCATTGCTCCCGACAGCTATGGCCTGGGCTTTGCCAAAGGCAGTCCCCTGGGCGCGCAGGCCGCCGCCGTTGTCGCGGGCTTTGCCGAAGACGGCACGCTGGACGCCCTGGCGGAGAAATGGCTGGGGGCGGACGAAAGCGTTAAGGTGATCCAGCCGGAGGACTATGAGGCCCCCAACGGCACGCTGCGCTATGCTCACGATCCCACCGTGGAGCCGATGAGCTACGTGGGGGAGGGCGGCCAGTCCCTGGGCTATGAGGTGGAGCTGGTCACCCTCATCGCCAGGGAGCTGGGCATGGAGCTGGAGATCTCCCAGGTCGGCTTCACCGCCTTGATGCCCATGCTCATCAGCGGCCGGTCGGATGTCGTATCCGGTTCCATCAGCATTACGGAGGAGCGGAAGGAAAGCATTGACTTCGTCCAATGCTATACCGGCGGCGTGGTCATGGTGGTGCGGGCGGAGGATCTTGGCGTACAGGCCGAAACAGAAGGCAAGGACTTTTGGGCGGGATTGGCCGAGAGCTTTGAGAAGACCTTTGTCCGGGAAAACCGGTGGCAGATGATCCTCTCCGGCCTGGGCGTAACCGTTGTGATCTCCCTGTGCTCGGCGCTGCTCGGTACGGCGCTGGGCTTTGGACTTTGCCTTGTGCGCCGCAGCCGCAGCCGTGTGTTCTCCGGCCTTGCCGCCGGCTTGATCCGCCTGATCCAGGGCGTGCCGCTGCTGGTGCTGCTGATGGTGCTGTTCTACCTGGTCTTTGCCAGCGTCTCGCTCAACGGCGTCGCGGTGGCCGTGATCGCCTTTTCCATCAACTTTGGGGTATATGTGTCCGAAATGATCCGCACCGGGATCGCCGCGGTGGACAGGGGCCAGTGGGAGGCCGCGGCCGCCCTCGGGTTTGGCCGGGTCAAGACCTTTACCAAGGTCGTTGCCCCCCAGGCAGTCCGGCATATCCTGCCGGTTTACAAGGGGGAGCTGATCTCCATGGTTAAAATGACCTCTGTGGTGGGCTATATCGCGGTGCAGGATCTGACCAAGGCCACCGACCTGATCCGCAGCCGCACCCTGGAGGCGTTCTTCCCTCTGATCGTCACGGCGGTGATCTATTTCCTGCTGGCCTGGGCGCTCACCGCCCTGCTGGGCGTTCTGGATCAGCGCATCGATCCCAAACGGCGCTCCAGAGAAGTGAAGGGACTTTCCGGGGAGACCCCTTGTGAGGCGGCGCCCCGGAAGACCGCCCCCGCGGATCGGGACGAACCGGTGATCGTCGTCTCCCATCTGAAAAAAGCCTATTCCAATGTGACGCCGCTGAAGGATGTGAACACGCAGGTGCGGAGAGGGGACGTCATCTCCATCATCGGCCCCTCCGGTACGGGCAAGAGTACGCTGCTGCGCTGCCTGAACCGGCTGGAGGAGCCGACCGAGGGGCAGATCCAGGTGTTGGGGCAAACGCTCACCGGGGCAAAGGCTCAGGAGCTCAGCAGCCTGCGGCGCCGGATGGGGATGGTCTTTCAGAGCTTTAATCTGTTTCCCCACCTGACCGTGATCGAAAACATTATGCTGGGGCCGGTGAAACTGAACGGCGTCAGCCGCTGGGCGGCGTACCAGCGTGGGATGGAGCTGCTGCAAAGTGTCGGCCTGGCGGAAAAGGCCCTGAGCTATCCGGACGAGCTTTCGGGCGGACAGAAACAGCGGGTAGCCATTGCACGGACCTTGGGGATGGAGCCGGAGATCGTCCTGTTCGACGAGCCGACCTCCGCCCTGGATCCAACCATGGTGGGAGAGGTGCTCTCTGTCATCCGCCAGCTGGCCGGGCAGGGGCTTACCATGCTCATCGTCACCCATGAGATGAAGTTCGCCCGGGACGTGTCCACCCGCGTGTTTTACATGGATCAGGGCGTCATCTATGAGGAGGGCGCCCCGGAGCAGGTGTTTGAAGCGCCCCAAACCGATCGGTGCCGGGCCTTCGTCCACAGGCTGAAGACCTTTCATGTGGAGATCCGCTCCAAGGGCTTTGACTTTATCGGCACAGCGTCGGAGATCGACGCCTTTGCCCGCAGGCAGCTTCTGAGCGCCGGCCAGTCCGTCAAATACCAACAGATCTTTGAGGAGCTTTGCGTGGCGGTCATCCTGCCCACCCTGCCGGAGGGCGCCGACTGGACGCTGGCCTTTGACGCGGCCTGTCGGGAGGACGGCAGCGAATGTGAGGCCACAATCCGCTGGCAGGGCGAGCCCTTCGACCCGCTGAAGGAAGGGAATGAGCTGAGCGTAAGACTGGCGGTCTCCAAAACCAGAAGCTGTATCCACTCCTTTGACGGTGGGATCAACCTTGTGCGGGTTCTGTTTTAAGGCCGCCGCCGGGCCTGCTCTGTCTTGCGGTCACATTGCCGTTTCAAGGGGCGCAGGGCTTTGCACGGTTTTTATAGAATAAACGTCAAATTTTCTCATGGGCGCAGAACATAGAACGTACGCAACAAAATAATTTGGAGGTATTTGTATGAACATCAAAAAAACTGCAGAAGGCACCACCCTGAACATCGCCCTGGCGGGGCGGCTGGACACCTCGACGGCGCCCCAGCTGGAAGCGGAAGTGAAGTCGCTGGAGGGCGTCACGGAGCTGAGCATGGACTTTGCGGAGCTGGAGTATCTCTCCTCCGCCGGCCTGCGGGTGATCCTGGCCGCGCAAAAGGTCATGAACAAGCAGGGCAAAATGGTCATCCGCCATGTGAATGCGACCATTATGGAAGTCTTTGAAGTCACGGGCTTTGTGGACATCCTGACCATTGAGTAAGGAGGGCAGGCTTACGTGAAATCGAATAAGATCGCATTATCTAATAGCCTGTCCTGCGTTATGGAGGCGTTGCAGGAGGTGGAGCGCTCCTCGGAGCGGGCGGGGCTGAACCGGGAGCAGACCAATACGCTGCGTCTGCTGACCGAGGAGATGATCTCCATGACCACCGATATCCTGAGCAGTTGCCAGGGGATGCTCTGGCTGGAGCGGGAAGGGGAAAGCTGGGAACTGCACCTGACCACCACGGCGCCGATCGACCCGGAGGCGCGGGCCGCCTTTATCGCGGCGTCCCGGGAAAAGATTAACTCCCCGGTCAAGGGGCTGAAGAGCAAGATCAGCGCTCTGTTTGCCGAGCTGTTGAGCGCGGAGAGCTCTTTGCACCCCGCCGCGGCGGGCGGCGGCGCTCAGACGGCGTCCAAGGCGGTCTGGTCGCTGACGGAATGCAAGCAGAGCGGGCCGGACCGGCTTGCGGAGCTGGAGGGCGTGGAGCGCTCGATCCTGCTGGGCTTTGCAGACGACGTGGTGGTTGCGGTAAAAAACAACTGGGTGGAGCTGACGGTGAAAAAGCGCTTTGCGGCCAGGGCCGCCCTGCCCAAGTTTACCGGGCTGTCCCACATCTGCATTTTTGTGGACGACATGGAAGCGGCGGTGGCCTATTACCGCAGGCTGCTGGGCGCGGCCCCGGATCACTACCTGTCGCACTGGAAGAACCGGGGCTTTTTCAAGGCCGCCGGCTTTCTGGAGGAGGCCGGTCAGGGGGACGTCTCCATCGCCTTTGTCAACGTCCCCGGCACGCGGCTGACCCTGGAGCTGATGCAGTACCACTATCCCGAGGGACGAAAGGAGCCGGTGTTTTTCGCCGCAAACGACGTCAGCGGCGCCCGGCATGTGGCCCTGAAGGTCACCAACATCGAAGAGGCCTTTCTGCATGTCAAATCCATGCCGGATACCCGGCTGATCAACCAGTCGGAGGCGTACCGGGTCTTCCAGATCAGCGAGACGCAGCCCTCGGAGGTGCGCTTCTTTGACCAGGATCTGCGGGAATCGGATGAGCGGAACGTGGAGACGGCCAAAATTCTCAGTCAGGTGCGGTACTTCTACTTCATTGACCGCTATGGCCTGCAGTGGGAGTTTGAACAGGGACACAGCGATATCGGGGACTGAGCCTGCGCAGGAAAGGGGGGCGATCCATGACGGCCTTGCGTCAAACAGGTGAGCGCGACCGGTTTACCGGACCCATGTACCGGTGTCTGTGGGCGCCGGCCATGGCGTCTTCCCTGGGCTGGGCGCTCAGCGATATGGCGGACGCCGTGGTGGTGGGCCAAAAGCTGGGAACGGTGGGGTTAGCGGCCATTGGACTGATCCTTCCTGTGTACATGATCAACTGTATGATCGCCCACGGCCTGGGGCTGGGCGGCTCCGTACGCTATGCCCGCCTGCTGGGGGAAGGCAGACCGGACGAGGCCGCGGCGAGCTTTGCTCAGGTCTTCTGTCTGGCGCTGATCCTGAGCTGCCTGACCGCTGCGGCGGGCAGCTTTTTTCTCGTGCCGCTTCTGAAGCTGCTGGGTACCATGCCGGCGGACGGCGCTCTGTTTGACGCCACACGGGATTATCTGCAGATCCTGGTGGCGGCGACGCCGCTGTTTTACCTGTCCAATCTGCTCAACTACTATCTGCGCAACGACGGCAGCCAGCGCCGGGCGGGGGTAGGCTCCGTCGTGGGCAACCTCTGCGATATTTTTCTCAATATCATTCTGGTTCTGGGCTTTGGAATGGGCACGCGGGGCGCGGCCCTGTCCACGGCGTTGGGACAGATCATCACCATCGCCATCTATCTGCCGGGCTTTTTCCGGAAGGGACACACGCTGCGGCTGTCCCTTCCGGGAAAAGGCTGGCTTCGCCCGGCATACTCCACGCTGAAGGCCGGGCTCTCCACGTCGGTGCAGTACCTGTACCAGATGATCTTTTTTCTGCTGTGCAACAATCTGCTGATCCGCATGGGCGGAGAGACGGGCGTGGCAGTATTCGATCTGCTGCAAAACGCCTCTTACCTGATCCTGTATCTGTATGAGGGCACCGCCCGGGCCATGCAGCCCATCCTTTCCACCTATCAGGGGGAGCACAACCGGGTCGGCCTGCGCAGCATGATCCGGTTGGGCTTTGGAAGCGGCATTGCGGTGGGAGGAGCGCTGATCGCCCTGGTGGAGCTGTGGCCCATGGGGCTGTGCCTACTGTTCGGCATTGCCGGAACGCCCGCCCAGGCGCTGTCCTTCCAGGCGCTGCGCATTTACGGCATGGGGGCGTTTTTCGCCGGGATCAGCATCCTCCTGTGCAACTACTATCAGGCATGCGAACGGGAAAAAGCCTCTCTCGTGCTGGAAACCCTGCGGGGCGCCGCCCTGCTGCTGCCCCTGACTCTGCTCTGCTCCCGGTTCGGGCTGGCGGGCTTCTGGTGGCTGTTTCCGATCACGGAGCTTTTGGCGCTGGCGATCTTCGGCGCGCTGGCTCTGGGCGGACGCTTTGCCGCCGCGCAAATTGCCCCGGACCGGGTGTTCCAGCGGACCGTTTCCAGCAGTGCGGGGGATGTAGGGATGGTCAGCCGGGAGCTGGAAGACTTCTGCCGCGGCTGGGGCGCCGACACCCGCCAGCGCTATTTTGTGACCATGGCGGTGGAGGAGCTGGGCCTTGCCATCCTGCAGCATGGCTTCGCGGGGCGGGCGGACGGCTATATTCAGATCACGGCCATCGCCAGGGAGAACGGTGAGTTTGAGCTGCACCTCCGGGATAATGCGGTGACCTTTGACCCGTTCAGCCTGGAGACACAGCGGGCCGGCTCTGCGGAGGGCTTCAATATGGACGGCATCGGCGTTCTGGTGATCAAGCAGCGCGCCAAGACATTCTTCTACCGGCGCTATCAGGGCTTCAATTCCCTGAGTGTCAGAATATGAGAGGAACGTACGGCAAAATGAATATTGTATATTTTGGCACGGATGTGTTTCTGTCCTGTTTTGAGTATCTGGTACAGCATCATCATATCGTGGCGCTTTACACCTACCATAACGATGAAGACTACTTTACGGAATATTCCATCGTGCGCCGCGCCGGGGAGCTGGGCATCCCGGTGCACTACGAGAGCATCAGCCCGGAGGAGATGATTCGGTATGTTCGGGAAGCGGAGTGCGGTCTCTTCTTCATTGCGGAGTACGACCGGATCCTGCCCGTGCCGGAAGAGCTGGAGAGCTTCCGGGGCATCAATGTTCACAGTTCCCTGCTTCCCCGAGGGCGCAGCTACTACCCCATTGAAGGGGCGATGGAGCGGGAACTGGCCGCCACAGGGGTGACCCTGCACAAGGTGGCCCCCCGGCTGGACGGAGGGGAGATCCTGGCCCAGCGCGCCGTGGAGGTGGGGCCGGAGACGGACAGCATCGACCTCTACCTGCGCTGCGCCGCCGCCGCCCGGGAACTGCTGGAAAAGGTTTTAAACGACCTGGACGCTGCCTGGACGGGGGGTGTGCCCCAGACTGAGCGCCTTCCCTATTGGCGCCGCCCCGCTTCGGAGCTGCTGACGTTGGAGCACAGCCGGACCACGGCCCAGGCAACGGAGATCTTTCGGCGCTATAACAGCCTGAGTCAGGTGAAGCTGGCCGGAGACTGGTACTATGTGACCGCCCTGCTGTCGGGCACGGCGCCGCTGAGCACGGCGGAGTGTCGGCTGGCAGAGGATCGCTGGCTGTACCGCACCGCGGACGGGCATGTGCGCCTGTGTGTATATCCGAAGCCGGAAAAGGAGAAAAACTTATGAAAGTGTTCCGGTGGAACCTACGCCTGCAGCCCAAGCTGCTGATGGGACTGGTGGGAATGGCGGCGGTACTCATGGCCGCGCTGACTCCTGCGCTTGCCGCGCTGTACCGGAACCGCATGGAGGACTACTATACCACGCTGGCCTTTGACCAGGCCGCCATCGCGGCCCGGATCATCGACGGGGACAGCATCGGCCGCTATTACGGCACGGAAGAGAAGGACGCCTATTACGAGGAGGTCCGGCAGTATCTGCTGACGGTCAAACAGGAGATGGAACTGCAGTATTTCTACATCGTGGTGCCCCAGGAGGAGGAGATGTTCTACATCTGGGATGCCGGGACTCCGGGCGAGGCCGGGGTCTGCGACCTGGGGGATACCGACGCCTACTACGGCGGGGGCAAGGAGCTGATGCACGCCGCCTTTGCCCCCGGCGCGGACGAGACCATCCTGATCACGAACAATGAGGAGTACGGCTACTTGGCCTCCGCCTATGTGGCGATCCTGGACAGCGCCGGACAGCCAGCGGCCCTGGCCAGTGTGGACATATCCGTGGACATGATCGACGCTCAAATCCGGCAGCTTGTGCTGATGACGCTGCTGATCGCCTGCGGCGTGCTGGTTGTCTCCATCGTGGCTTATTATTTCTACATCCGCCGTATCCTGATCCGCCCCCTGGGGGTTCTGCACCGGGCGACCCGGGAATTGGTGGAGCACCGGATGGAGAACCTGGACGAATTTTGCGTGGACCTTCACACGGGCGACGAGGTGGAGGAGCTGGCCCAGGCCTTCCAGTACATGACGGTGGAGCTGCGGGAATATATCCGCAACCTGGCCGGGGTCACTGCGGAGAAGGAGCGCATCGGCGCGGAGCTGAACGTGGCCGCGCAGATCCAAAGCGATATGCTGCCCTGCATCTTCCCAGCCTTCCCCGACCGGCATGAATTTGACATTTACGCCAGCATGACCCCTGCCAAGGAGGTGGGGGGCGACTTCTACGATTTCTTCCTGGTGGACGATGACCACCTGGCCCTGGTCATTGCGGATGTGTCCGGCAAGGGCGTGCCGGCGGCCCTGTTCATGGTCATCGCCAAGACCCTGCTGAAAAACGCCGCCCAGACCGGGCTGTCCCCCAAGGCGGTGCTGGAAAAGGTAAACAACCAGCTGTGTGAGAACAACGAGACGGAGATGTTCGTCACCGTCTGGCTGGGCCTCTACGAGATCTCTACCGGCCATCTGACCGCCGCCAACGCCGGGCACGAGTACCCCGCCCTGCGGCGCGCGGACGGGAGCTTTGAGCTGGTGCACGACCGGCACGGCTTTGTGCTGGCGGGGATGGAGGGCTCCCGCTACCGGGAATACGAACTGACCCTGGAGCCGGGGGACGCTCTGTTTGTCTACACCGACGGCGTGGCGGAGGCCACCGATGCCGGCAACACCCTGTACGGAACGGAGCGTATGCTCCAGGCCCTGAACGCCTGCCCCGGCGGCCTGCCGGAGGGGCTGCTGCAGGCGGTCAAGGAGGACATCAGCCGCTTTGTGGGACAGGCGCCCCAGTTTGACGACATTACGATGCTGTCCCTGCAGCGAAAAAAGGGCGGAGGGGAGACTATGCGGAAAATCCATGTGACGCCTGCCTTGGAGAGCATTCCGACCGTCAGCGCTTTCTTCGAGGAGGCGCTGAGCGCGCAGGGCGCGTCGGCCAAGGTAGTGGCCCAGGTGAACATCGCGGTGGACGAGATCTTTTCCAATATCGCCCGGTACAGCGGGGCCACCGCTTCCACCGTGGGGTGCGAGATCAACGGGGGCCGGGCGGTGCTCCGCTTCGCCGACAACGGAAGACCCTACGACCCCACCGGGCAGGCGGATCCGGACACCACCCTGCCGGCGGAGGAGCGGAACGTGGGCGGACTGGGCATCTTCATGGTTAAAAAGACCATGGACCGCGTCGCCTATGAATATAAGGACGGCTTCAACATTCTGACACTGGAAAAGAGTTGGTGATCCTAATGTCTGCTGAAACGGTCGGCCGCAGCGGAGATATTTTTGAGAAAAATGAAGCGAGCGCCAACCGCTATGCGGCGCTGTGTATGCTGGTGGCGGCGCTTGTCGCCGTGCTTATGTGGCTGCTGAACATTTTGGGCTTTTTCATTGTGGAGAAGGTGCTGATGAACGCGGCCATGCCGGTGGGCATCGTTCTGTTCCTGCTGCCCACCCTGCTGGTGCGCGTGTGGAAGGGAAGGCCGGGCGCGCTGAAATATGTGATCATGGCCTGCTTTCTGCTGGGGATAGGCGTGCTGGCGACGGCGCTGACCATTCAGCTGATCCTGGCGTGGGCCTGCCCCATCATCCTGTCCTGCCACTACTATGCGCCGCGCTTCACCCATTTTACCCTGGCAGGCGTTCTTTTGTGTATGCTCGTTTCCGTGTATGTCGGCCTGTACTGCGGCGTATGGGACGGCAACATGATGCGCAGCAGCGCGGAGTTGGCGGGAGCGGCCCTGCGTGCGGCCTTTATCCGGGACGCGGCGGCAGCCGGAGACAACATCCTGCTGCGGGTATTCAATTTTTATTACATCCCCCGGGCGGCCATTCTGGTGGTGGTGTATCTGATTGGCCTCACCCTGTCCGGACGCACCCACGGCCTGCTCCGCCGCCAGGCGGAGGAGAGCCGGGAAAAGGAGCGCATTGGCACGGAGCTGCGTGTGGCGACTCAGATCCAGGCCTCCATGCTGCCCTGCCTGTTCCCCGCGTTCCCCGAGCGGGAGGAGTTTGATATTTATGCCGCCATGACGCCCGCCAAGGAGGTGGGGGGAGACTTCTATGATTTCTTCCTGGTGGACGACGATCATCTGGCGCTGGTCATTGCGGATGTATCCGGCAAGGGCATTCCGGCGGCGCTGTTTATGGTGACCGCGAAAACCATGCTGAAAAACGCCGCTCAGGCCAACCTGTCCCCCAAAGCGGTGCTGGAACAGGTCAACGCGCAGCTCTGCGAGAACAATGAGGCGGAAATGTTTGTCACCGTCTGGCTTGGGATCTACGAGATCTCCACCCAAAAACTGACCGCCGCCAACGCGGGGCACGAGTATCCCGCCATCCGGCGCTCCGGCGGAGCGTTTGAACTGGTCCGGGACCGGCACGGCTTCGTGCTGGCGGGGATGGAGGGCTCCCGGTATCAGGAGTACGAGATGCAGCTGCAGCCGGGGGACACCCTGTTTGTCTATACCGACGGGGTGACGGAGGCGACCAACGCAGCCAATGCCCTGTATGGAACCGGCCGTATGCTGGGGGCGCTGAATCGCGCGCCGGACGCCGGCCCGAAGGAGCTGCTCCGGTCGGTGAATACGGATGTGGAGCGGTTTGTAGGCGGCGCCCCTCAGTTTGACGACATTACGATGCTGGCGATCCAATGGAAAGCTGTTGAGCAGGCAAGGAGAAAGAACGTGTGTGACACGAGTGAAGGAGGGGGGCTGTGATGGAAAAATCGGGATTGTTCCGGTATATGACGGCCGATGAGGTAATCGTCAGGCAGGGAGACAAAGAAAAAGCGCTGTACAAGGTGATCCACGGTCAAGTGATCGTTTATCTGAACTACGGGAAGAGCGACGAGCATGTGGTGGGCGTTATTTCCAAGGACGGCTGCTTCGGCGAGCTGTCGATCCTGTGCGGGAGCCCTCAGCCCTACACCGTGGTGGCCTACGGCGACGGCATGCTGATGCGGGTTGCGGAGGAGAACTTCGACTCCTTCATCCAAAACAATATCCAGAATGTCAAAGCGATTATGCGCAACCTGGGAAACGCATTGATACGCTCCAATAAGAATCTGGAGCTGCTTCTGGATGATATTAAGAATTTTGGCAAGCCGCAGGCCGATACCATCCAGCGTGCCGCGCTTTTATTGCGGCAGTACGCACATTCTGACACGATCCAGGGCAAGCATTTCAGTTCCACGGTATAGAACATGGAGCGGCGTTTTATTTTCCTTCGCCGCAGCGAGCCGTGGGTGATACGGAAAGGGGATCTCTCAAATGATAGAACGAATTTTTCATGTAAGAGAACGGGGCTCCACCGTCCGGACCGAGGTGCTGGCAGGTCTGACGACCTTCATGACCATGGCGTACATCCTGATGGTAAACGCCGGAATGTTCGCGGAGCTGCCCGATGTGTCCTATCATGCGATCTACATCGCCACAGCCATTTCCGCGGCCATCGGCACGGTGCTCATCGGACTTCTGGCAAATCTGCCGCTGGCGCAGGCTTCCGCAATGGGCTCAAACGCCTTTTTTGTCTATACCGTGTGCCTTGGCTTTGGCCTGAGCTATGCCAATGCGCTGGTTCTGATCCTGCTGGACGGGATCGCCTTTCTGATCCTGACGGTGACGGGCCTGCGCAAAAAAATATTTGAGGCGATCCCAACGGCGGTTCGTGTGGCCATCCCCGCGGGGATCGGTCTGTTTATCGCCTTTATCGGGCTGCAGGATGCCGGCATTGTGGTAGCTGATCCCGCGACGTATGTGAACCTGGCGTCCTTAAACCTTCTCTCCGGTTCAGCCGCGTGGGCGGACGTCATGCCCATCCTGGTGACCCTGGCCGGCCTGTTCGCCATTGCCGTTTTGACCTGCAAGCGGGTGAGGGGCGCTGTATTGTGGGGGATTTTGGGCGCGTCTGGGCTGTATTACCTTTTGGGCATGACGGTTCCGGGCTTTTACAAGGACTTCGGAGCCGCGGTGAATTTTAATCCGTTTGCGGCATTTGGAGAATTTGGCACGCTGGCATGGGGCCGGGTATTGACAGACGGCTTTGATTTTTCAGCCTATCTGGGAAGCCACACCGCTGCGGAGCTGGCGCTTCTGATCGGGACCACCGCGCTTGCATTTTGTCTGGTGGATATGTTTGACACCATTGGAACCTTATACGGCGCCTGCGCGCGGGGCGATCTTTTGACAGAAGACGGAGAGGTTCCCAATATGGAGCGGGCCATGCTGGCAGACGCGATCGCCACGGTTTGCGGCGCGGTCTGCGGAACCTCTACCGTCAGTTCCTATGTAGAGGCATCGGCGGGGATTGCGGAGGGCGGCAAAACCGGCTTGGCCTCCATGGTGACCGGGGCGCTGTTTTTTGCCGCGATGTTCCTGAGTCCCGTGGCTTCGCTGGTGCCGGCTTGCGCCACATCCGCGGCATTGATCTATGTGGGAATTCTGATGATGGACTGCGCCAGAAAAATAGAATGGCAAAAGGCCGAGGAGGCAGTCCCCGCGTTTTTGACGCTGGCCATCATGCCGATGACCTACAACATCTCATACGGCATCGCCTTTGGCGTGATCTCTTATGTGTTTATCACCGCCTTGACCGGAAGAGTGAAGGAGATCAAGGCCGGGACGTGGGCCATCGCGGCCTTGTTCACGGTGATGTTTTTCGTCACCCATTGATAAGGAGGGAGACAATGGAACCGGACTATGGCATTGAGCGCAGACTCTTCCGGCTTGCGCCGGAGCTCCACGGCCGGTATCGGGACTGCGTCGCGGTCTCCCAGAGGATGCTTTCCCGGTATGAGCATTACTTTCCCGATTTCACCGACCACACAGTACTGCACACGCTGGACATTCTTGATTTGTGCAACCGGTTGATCGGGGATCAGCTGGACCGGCTGACGGCGGAGGATCTCTATGTACTGCTGATGGGCGCGCTGTTCCATGATGTGGGGATGGGGGTGTCGGCAGCAGACTTTGAGCAATTCCGGGCGGTGCTCAGCTTCCCGGAGCCGGAGGATGACACGGCCCGGGCCTGGGCCGTCCGGGATCACCACCACGAGCTGTCCGGGCTGTATCTGAAGAAATACTGGAGAATGCTGGACCTGCCCGGCGAAGCGTATGCCCATGCGGTGATCCAGGTCTGCCGGGGGCACCGGAAGACCGATCTGCTGGACCGGACAGCTTATCCGCCCCGCTTTGCGGTGGAGCCGGACAAGGAGGTATATCTGCCCTATCTGGCCGCGCTGCTCTGTCTGGCGGACGAGTTGGACATCGCCGCCGGCCGCAACGTCAGCTTTTTGTATGATGTGGAGAATATGCCAAGCCCGCGGGACCGCCTGGAATTTCACAAGCACATGGCCATCCGCCGGGTGGATCTGGAGCCGGAGCGGGTCGTCATCCACGCCTGGACGGAGGACCCGGAGATCCGCACGGGGGTGAAGGAGCTGTCCGCCAAGCTGCTGGATAAGCTGCTGATGTGCCGCCGGGTGGCGGCGGAGCGCTCCCCCTTCGTCATCACCCAGGCCGAGGTGGTGCTGCGCATGGAGCCTGAGCAGGGAGAGGGGACCATCCGATGAGCGTGCTGGATCGGATCTTTCACTTGACGGAGCAGGGGACTACGGTCCGCCGGGAGCTGCTGGGGGCGCTGACCTCCTTTTTTTCCATTGCCTACATCATTTTTGTGACGCCCGGCTATATGGCCCAGACCGGCATGGACTACACCGGCGTGCTGCTCGCCACCTGCCTGGCCTCAGCGATCGGATGCTTCCTTTCGGCGGCCCTCGGCCTGCCCTTCCTTCTCTCGCCGGGTGTGGGGCTCAACGCGTTCTTTACCTACACGCTCTGCTTTACCATGGGGTATGCCTGGCAGCAGGCACTGGCGGTCGTGAGCTTGTCGGGACTTGCCTATGTGCTCATCAGCGTCACGCCCCTGCGGGACATGATGGTATCCTGCATCCCGCCCAGCATGAAGAGCGCCATCAGCGCCGGCCTGGGTATGTTTATCACCCTGATCGGCCTGCTGAACTCCGGTATCGTTCGGGCGGAGGGCGGCAGGCTGCTGCTGGGGACGGTGAGCGCATCCGCCACCTTTTTGGCGGTGCTGGGCCTTCTGATCACCGGGGCCCTGATGGCGTGGAAGGTGAAAGGCGCCATGCTGATCGGGATCGTGGCCACGACGCTTCTGGGCTTCCCACTGGGGGTGTCCCAGATGCCGGAATCCATGTCGGTGTCGCTGGCGTCCCTCCGGCCCTTGCTGCTATCCCCCGACTTCAAGGGAGTTCTGTCCCTGGGGATCCTGCCGCTGGTCACCGCCGTCGTTACCTTTACCATGTGCCTGTGCTTTGACACCCTGGGCGGCCTCATCTGTATCGCCGGAGCGGGCGGCCTGCTGAATGAAAAGGGCGGTTTGGGCCGGTACAGCCGGGGCATGACGGCAGTGGCCCTGACTACGGCCGCCGCCCCCCTGATCGGGGCTCCCGCCATCGGCATCCCCGTGGAGGGCTCCACCGGCGTGGCCGACGGCGCCCGGACAGGACTGTATACGGCGGCTACCGGAATTTTGTTCCTGGCCGCGATCCTTCTGGCCCCGATCGCGGGGGCCATTCCGGGCGCGGCCACGGCTCCGGCCCTGATCCTTATCGGGATGCTGATGATCCACAATGCCACGAATATCTACTGGCACAATGTGGAGATTGCCCTGCCCTGTTTCCTGACCATGATCATGATACCCTTTACCTATTCGGTGGCCGATGGGATCGGTGTGGGCTTTATTTCCTATACCGCCATTGGACTGATCACCGGCAAGGGAAAGAAGATCCCGCCCATTACCTATGCCCTGTCCGCTATGTTTGTGATCATGTATGTCCTTTCGGCGCTGTAGGAGGTGAGGAGATGAAACAGCTTGAACGGATTTTTCACCTCTCCGCCCGTAACACGACCCTTGCGCGGGAGATCCGGGGCGGCTGCACCACGTTTTGCGCCATGGCGTATCTCATCATTGTCATCCCCGGCCTCCTCTCCGAGACGGGAATGAACTTCGGGGCTGTGATGGCGGCCACCTGCTTAGCCGCCGCCCTGAGCAGCATCGCGGCCGGACTGATCGCCAACACGCCGTTTGCGCTGGCCCCCGGTCTGGGCTTTGCCACCATGTTCACCTACACCCTCTGCCAGCGGTACGGCTACACATGGCGGCAGGCCCTGGCGCTGGTATTCCTCTCCGGTATTCTCTTTTTCGCGCTCAGCCTCAGCCCGCTGCGCGAGCGGCTGACGGACGCGTTTCCCATGCCGTTCAAATTCGCCCTCTCAGCCGGCGTCGGCTTATTTCTGACGCTTTCCGGGCTCATCCACGTGGGCGTCATTACAGCTGACAACAACCTGCTGGACATGGGCAACATCGCCGCCCCCGGACCGCTGTTGTCCCTTCTGGGCATTTTTGTGACGGCGGTATTGCTGCTCAAAAAAATTCCGGGCGCCATGATGCTGGGTATGGCCCTGATCGTCGTCCTGGGGATCCCGCTGGGCGTGACCGTGCTGCCGGAAACCATCCTGTCCGCCCCTGATTTGTCCCTGGCCTTTTGGAAGCTGGATTTTATGGGGCTGACCGCTCACGGGGCCATTCCCCTGATCTCCGCGCTATTGTCCCTTGCCGTCTCCGACTGCTTCGACACGGTGGGGACGCTTTTGGGGGTAGGAGGTGACGCCAAGCTCACCGACTCCGTTGGCGATCTTCCCGGCCAGCGGGAAGCCATCCTCTGCGATGCCGCCGCCACCTGCGGCGGGGCGCTGCTGGGCGTCAGCAATGTCACCGTTATGGCGGAATCCGCGGCCGGGATCCGCGAGGGCGCCCGTACGGGGCTCTCTTCCGTGGTGACAGGACTGCTGTTTTTGCTCGTGCTGCCCTTTGGGCCGCTCGTAGGGACGGTGGCGAGCGCCGCAATGGCCGCCCCTCTGGTGATGGTGGGGATGGGCATGATGAGCGGCATTACCCAAATTACCTGGAAGCATGTGGAGATCTCGCTCCCCTGTTTTCTAATGATCGTGGGGATGCCTTTTACCTTCTCCATCACCACCGGGGTCATGCTGGGCGTCGTGTCTTATGTGGTGGTGATGGTATGCCGCGGGCGGGGCCGCCTGCTGGATCCGGTGCTTTACCCCTTGGCGGCGGTGTTTGTGGTATCGGCCGTGTTGAGCTCGCTTCCGGCTTGACCGGGTTTCAGTAAGAGAGAGGAAACGGTGCTGATGATTACTTTTTTGTGTGCGGTTTTGCTTCTGATCTTAGGATACTTCCTGTATGGAAGGTTTGTAGAGCGGATATTCCGGCCGGATAGCAGGCCGACTCCGGCCGACGCCCATCCGGACGGGGTGGATTTTGTGCCGATGAAGACCTGGCGGGTCTTTTTGATCCAGCTGCTGAACATCGCGGGAACCGGCCCCATCTTCGGGGCTCTGCTGGGGGCGGTCTTTGGCCCGGTGGTCTTTTTGTGGATCGTGTTCGGCTCCATTCTGGGGGGCGCCGTCCATGACTATATGAGCGGCATGATCTCCCTGCGGATGGACGGGGCGTCCATTTCCGAGATCGTGGGAACATACCTGGGGCCGGCGGCCAAGCAGGTTATGCGCATTTTCTCCCTGATCCTGCTGGTGCTGCTGGGCGCGGTCTTTACCACCAGCCCCGCCACCCTGCTCGCCCGACTGACGCCCCCCTGGATGAACGCCGCCTTCTGGACCGTGGTGATCCTGGCCTATTACCTGCTGGCCACCCTGCTGCCCATCGACAAGCTCATCGGGAAGCTGTACCCCATTTTTGGGGGCGTGCTGATGATCATGGCGGTCGGGATCGTGGTGGGGCTGATTGCCGGCGGATATCATCTGCCGGAGCTGAGCCTGACAAATCAGCACCCCGATGGCCGGCCGGTGTGGCCCTTTCTGTTCATCACGGTGGCCTGCGGGGCGATCTCCGGGTTTCACGGCACCCAGTCCCCCATGATGGCCCGCTGCCTGAAAACGGAACGGGATGGTCGCAGGGTGTTTTACGGAGCGATGATTTCCGAAAGCGTGATCGCCCTGGTGTGGGCGGCGGCGGGCGTAGCTTTTTACGGCGCTACCGGCGGGCTGCAGGCGGCGCTGACGCAGTTGGGACAGTCCGGAGTGGTCTATGAGATTTCGGTCGCCCTGCTGGGGGCGTTTGGCGGCGCCTTGGCCGTCATTGGTGTGGTAGTCTGCCCGATCTCCTCCGGCGACACGGCCTTCCGCAGTGCCCGCCTCACCATCGCCGACTGGCTCCGGGTCGACCAGTCCAGCCTGCTCAGGCGGCTGGCGATCACCCTGCCGCTGCTGGCGGCAGGGGCCCTGTTGACCCAGGTGGACTTTGATGTGGTATGGCGGTACTTCTCCTGGAGCAATCATACCTTGGCCATGATCACCCTGTGGGCGGCGGCCATGTACCTGGCGCGGCATGGGGAAAAGCGGCGGCATTCGCTGCTGTGCGCGCTCCCGGCCACCTTTATGTCGGGGGTGTCCTGCACCTATATTCTGATGGCGCCGGAGGGCCTCCGGCTCCCGGGGAGCGTGGCCTATCCTGTCGGGGCCGCCTTTGCCCTGTTTTGCGCCGCGCTGTTCAGCACCAAGGCAAGGAGAAGGAGAGGACCCGGCATACGAAAAATGGATCGCACTTGACCCGGAGATTCGATTCCCGGCTTTGATTTTCCCCGGTCTGACCCCCGAGCAGATCGCCGCGATCCTGGCCGGAGCAGCGTTGTCGATGTGGCGGCGGACGCATAGTACGCCGATGCTGATGAGCTTCATGGAACACATCGCGGAATGACGGACAGCGGGGGCTTCGGCCCCCGCTGTTTTCACACTACAAATAAATGGGGCGGCTCTCCTTGCAGAGAGCCGCCCCGTTTGCTTTTAGTACCCCGTTTTAGGCAGAGTGGGAGGCGGTGCGATTGTCAGCTTGCGGATGATGGCCACCCAGTTGGCGTTGGCCGTCTGCCATGTGCCTTGGTATTTATAGTAATGGCACCGTGCCTGCCCTACGCCTACCGGGATGGCGGTCTTCACCTCCTGGAGAAAGCCGGGCCGGTCGCTGCCCGCCGACAACACGCCGCCGGCTGCGATCAGATACTCTTGCGCGGTCAGCATTCCCGGAATTGGAGCCGGTTTCTGCGCCGGCGCCGGGGGCGGCATGGTTTGGCTGAGTTCAATCACAGGCCGATATCCAGGTCGGCGATAAAACTGGAGGCAGCAGCGCCCAGTTTCTGGCAGACCGCATTGCGCACCATGCTGTAGACGCCGTTATTCAGCACCACCTGCGTGCTGGCGCACTGGACAGTGGTATCGGCGGAGGAAAAGTCGCACCACAGCACGTTGCGGATTTTATTCTTACTGGTCATGTAAAACGCTCCCAGGGCCATTGCGGCGCAGCCTTCGCTTTCGGAGCAGCAGGAGATTTGGAAAGAGCCGTTGGCGTCGTTGTCTGTGTGGGATTTCCACAGGGTAAGGGCCGAGGACGACTTTGCTTTGGCTGCGTTCAGCGCCTCCAGGGCGCCTTGCACAATCAGGCCGGCGCTCTGAGACACAATGCCGGCGAGAATCTGCACGACGACTTCATTGACCTGGAAGATATTTCCGGAAGTCTGATGCTGGGAAAAGGACAGGCCCTGGATGTTCCAGCCCACCTTTTGCAGCGTGTCCGTATAGCAGTTGTACCATCCCGCCACATTGTATTGGAAGGTGTTGGGATCCCGGGGGAACTTGGCGGAGGCGGCCAGCTGGGCGAGGAGCGTGGAGTTGAGCACGTCCGATTTCAGCTGCGCGTCCAGCCCGTCCACAAAGCAGACTACGGACTGGTCGTCCACCGCCGCGCTGGCTTGTGTGGCCCCCAGCAGTTTCAGCGGCTCCTGGGCGGTAAGCACGGGTTTGTGCTCGGGAAGGGTAAGGCTCTGCACAAATTGAAGGGCCGTTTGCGTTCTGCTTTCCAAAGTTTGCGGCGACATACTGTGATTCCTTCTTTCTTTTTTATTTTGTAGGTCTAACGTGTGACCATTATACCGGAGTGGGAAGCGGAATTTTATCGAATTTTGTCGAATTTTAAGAGTTCTTTTGAAAATAAAATCGAAATTTGTAATGCGGCGATCCCGATGGAAGTCCCCCGCAGATTTCCGGAGGCGTCCACACCGGATGGGTGCCGGCAGACTGGCGGCAGATTGCCAGCACAAGGCACAGCGGCGCGGCCCGACTGGGGGATAGGGGCTCTGGAACTGAAAGTAAGGAGGTATAGCGGGGCGGATATTGCCCGGCTCTATGAAGCGGAGCCGAACCAGGTGGGTGTGTGGATCTCCCGGGCGGCACAGAAAATCGGAAAAGGTTTTGCTGTGCAGTGATAAAAAGTTGATATGCTGCCCGCTGCGACCATATCCCCAAATGTAAGAAGCACCGTTGCATTGTTTTCCGTACCTTTAATTGGCAACAGCCGATAGAGAAAACAGTTGCAATGGGGCATATATAATGATAAAATAGACTGTCTATAAGCATATCCGGATCCATGGGCAGAAGCTGGTTCCGTCGCGCCCCTCCCGGCAGGGAGCCCGGCCGGCGGAGAAATGATAATGAGGTGCGGCGATTTGTACTTAAAAGCACTTGAAATACAGGGATTTAAATCCTTCCCGGACAAAACGGTTCTGGCCTTCGGCTCGGATATCACGGCGGTGGTGGGGCCCAACGGCTCGGGCAAGTCCAACATTGCGGACGCCATCCGCTGGGTGATGGGGGAGCAGTCCACCCGCACCCTCCGGGGCAGCAAGATGGAGGACGTGATCTTCAACGGCACGGAAAAGCGCAAGGGCCTGGGCTTTGCCGAGGTGACCCTGGTGCTGGACAATACGGAGCACATCTTCCCGCTGGAGGAGACGGAGGTGGCTGTAACCCGCCGGTACTACCGCTCCGGCGAGAGCGAGTACTACATCAACCGTCGGGCCTGCCGCCTGAAGGATATCAACGAACTGTTCATGGACACGGGCCTGGGCCGGGAGGGGTACTCCATCATCGGCCAGGGGCGCATCGACGAGATCCTGTCCGTCAAGAGCGCCGACCGCCGGGAGGTCTTTGAGGAGGCGGCGGGCATCTCCCGCTTCCGCCACCGCAAGGAGGAGACGGAGCGCAAGCTGGAGCGCACCGACGAAAACCTGGTGCGGATCAACGACAAGATCGACGAGCTGGAGCTCCAGGTGGAGCCCCTGCGGATTCAGGCGGAAAAGACGAAAAAATACAACGTCCTCCGGGACGAGTTGAGAGGGCTGGAGATC
>CAZSWC010000025.1:0-27339 GCA_964610665.1 uncultured Lachnospiraceae bacterium | reverse complement strand
GCTGTAAGTCCTCTTGTTTCTACCATTCCTAATGCTTCCTGTGCCATTTTATATCCTCCTTAAATAGCTTCAAAATAATATTTTAATTTTTATCAAGTGCGCTGATTTTTAACATTTTTTCCGTATCAGCTGTCGGTCTTGGAATAATGTACTTGGATACAATTCCTGTATGTGCTGCTGCAACTGCTTCCGCCGCTCTCATGGCTTCTTCCACATCTGCCACACTACCTCTGAATTTGACAGTAACCAAAAGTGGTACCGGTAAAGCATCTGCATTTGCCGGCTTATTCTTATCGAATACTTCCAGATGCACATTTGCCGCCTTACATCCGGCATCTGCTGCAAGGAAAGCGCATACAAGTCCAAATACTTCCAACAAACCTACCGCTTCCTGATTGTCACATTTTGTCAGATTTTCCATTGTGTATCCCTTTCCCTATCGTCTTATTTATTGACCACCGCAATCTTAAGACCTGTCATTTCCAGATTCTTCTTCAATGCTTCATTAATCTCTTCTAATGGGTATCTGTCTGTAATCAGCTCTGCCATAGGAAGACCAATTCCTTTTGCTCTCTTTAAGAAATCAAATGTAGTGGCATAATCTCTTAAGGTATATACCCAAGAACCAACTAATGTAATTTCTTTGGAACATAAATCAAAGTGTGGATTAATCACTGCGTCTCCGCCATTGATGAAGAAACCTAATTCACAAAGTCCACCACCGTTACGAACAAATTTGTAAATGTTGGCATGAGCTTTTGGATTTCCTGTACACTGGAAAGCAAAATCTGCTGCATGTCCGTCAAAGGAATCTTCCACCGCTTTTGTTAATGCTTCAATTCCCTGATGTTCCATAAAGTTTACGGTTTTATTTGCTCCCATGCGTTTTGCAAAATCAAGTCTTGCCTGATTTCCGTCCACCGCTGTAATATTCTCAATTCCCATGGTACGAAGAACCGCGATACAAATCAATCCGATAGGACCGCATCCCTGTACTGCCACACGGCTGTTGAATCTAAGGATTCCGGTAGTTTTCGCTCTTTCCACCGCATGTACAAGTACGGCACAAGGCTCAATTAAAATTCTGGAATCCAAATCCAAATCACTTACGTTAAATACGGTAGAACCGCCCCGTACCAAAATGTAATCTGCAAACCATCCATTCAGATGAATATCATCATCAGGAAGTAATCCATATACATCCGCTCCGCCAACGTTCTGTTTATTTAAATCGAACATTGTAATATCCGGATTGTCTTTAAAAATCATACAGGTAACAACTTTGTCCCCTAATTTTAAATCTTTTCCAGCGGAGTCTTTCTTTACATTTTTACCCATTTTTACGATTTCACCGGTTCCTTCATGTCCTAAAGCTACGGGAATCAGACTAAACGGATCATTTTTAAATTCATGTGCGTCTGTACCACATACGCCGCATCCTTCTACTTTTACTAAGATATCATCATCGCCTACTTCCGGCATTGGAAATTCTTTAATTTCAAATTTGCCAAGTTCCGTAAGCATTGCTACATGCGCTGTAGAAGGGATTCCATTTCCAGATGTTTTTGCCGCACTTGGAGCAGGTGCTGCCCCATTTCCCATCTGGTTCAGGATTTGTCTTACGATTAATTCCACATCCTGTTCTTTTACTGCCATAATCTTCTTCTCCTTCTATTATCTGATGCAAAGGCTGTCAGACATTGTACAACGTCTGCTCTTTGTAAAGCTGTGAGCTGCCGTCAAACCTTCTCCGGTTCTGGATGCAATGGTAAAAGTACAATAACCTTCACCGCCAAAACCTAAGGCTGCATAGCTTGGTCCGTTCTTTACTAAGATTGCCGTATCTAATGCTTTTGCATAAGTTGTAATGTGGTCTACATTCTTAGAATGAATGTGTGCAGAATGACGATTGCCATGCTCTAACCATACTGCCGCTTCCACACCTTCTTCAAAGCTTTTCACACGTACCATACCAAGAATCGGCATCATCAATTCTTCTGCAATCAACGGATGTTCTTTTTCTCCTTCAAATACAATACAACGGATTTCCGGTCCTACATTCACGCCAACCATTGCCAAAAGTGCCTGTGCACTTCTTCCTACACATTTTCTGTTTAAAGCTCCCTTAGGAGTGAGAACCGTATTTACTAATTTATCCTGAATTTCTTTGCTTGCCAGATAACAGCCATTCTCAGAAATCATATAATTCATTAACTCATCTGCAATACTGTCAACTGCCACAATTTCTTTTTCCGCAATACAAGGAAGGTTATTGTCAAAGGTACATCCGTTTACAATATCTTTTGCCGCCTTTCTTACATCTGCGGTTTCATCTACCAATACCGGCGGATTACCTGCTCCGGCACCGATAGCTCTCTTTCCAGAAGAAAGAACTGCAGTAACAACTCCCGGTCCACCGGTTGCTACCAATAAGTGGATTGCCGGATGTTTCATCATAATTGCACTGGTATCCATGGTAGGAACTTCTACGGTTACTGCAATATTATCCGGTCCTCCTGCTTCCAAAGAAGCTTCATTAATCATATTAATGGTATAAATGGTTGTTTTCTTAGCATTTGGATGTGGATTAAATACTACCGTATTTCCGCCTGCTAACATTCCGATACTGTTACAGATTACAGTTTCAGAAGGGTTGGTTGCCGGTGTAATCGCACCGATAACTCCAAAAGGTCCCATTTCTACTAATGTAAGGCCTCTGTCTCCGGACCATGCAGTTGTCTTAATATCTTCTGTGCCGGGTGTTTTGTCTGCTGTCAGGTGATGTTTTAAGATTTTATCTCCTACATTTCCCATTCCTGTTTCATTGACACCCATATTTGCCAAGATTTCTGCATTCTCACGTACTTTTCTTCTAATGATAGAAATAATCTGTTCTCTCTGGTCCAAAGTCATGACACGAACTTTTTTCTGTGCTTCGATAGAAGCATTAATTGCATCGTTCATGTCTTTAAATACACCATGCATTCCGGAAACTTCGCCGGAAATCTGCATATTGGCCATGACTTTTTGCACAATGTCATGTACCATGCGTTCATCTACAGACATTTTATTACCTCCTTCAGTGCGGCTGCCCCGAAAGCTGCCAAATCAGAATCCTCTTTGGCACTGCCTCCCGAAACCCCGAGACCGCCAATCATGGTATCTCCAATCATTAAGGGTTCGCCTCCGCCTAATATCATTACTTGCCCGTCATTGGAAAACTGCAGTCCATACAGTGATTCCCCCGGGCGGCACAAATCTGCCAATTTTGTTGTGGACATCTGGAATGCTGTACTTGTGAAGGTTTTATTGATTGCTACATCAAAACTTCCGTAATAGGCACCATCCATACAATGAACTGCTATGGGTCGCCCTGATGCATTGGAAACCGCCACCACTACCGCAAGTCCCATTTCTTCTGCCTTTTTTTCTACAGCCTCTATCAGCCCCACTGCCACTTCCAAGGTCATCATCTCCTTTAAGATGGCACCTTCCGCCAGCTGGCTGATTCTGTTTTCCAGTTTTGTATTCTTCATGACTTTATTTGCCTAACTGCATTAAAATCTTCTGTGTAATTTCTGCAACTAATTTCTCGTTATCGTCTTTGCATTCTCCACCGCCATGGTTGCAGTTTCCTCCACAGTTATGACAGTTTGCTTTTCCTTTATTTAAGCACAGGTTAGCCGGATGACGTCCCGGAAGACCCATTTTTCTTCTGATTTCATATAATTTTTCAATCTGTTCTTTGTCGAATTCTTTTGGACCGCCAAGCTGTTTTGCTTTATATAATAATTCAGCATAGAATTCCAAAGATTCCATTTTCATGTATGCTGCCATAAGGTCTGTAGACCAGGTTAAAGCACCATGGCTTTCCAATAATACTGCGTCGAAGTATTCTAAGTATGGTTCCAATCTGTCAGGAATTTCCATAGTAGATGGTGTTCCGTAAGGAGCAATCGGAACGCAGCCTAAGGCAATTACTGCTTCCGGCATGATTGGCTGTGTCAAAGGAATTCCGGCAATTGCAAAACTTGTTGCAAATGTAGGATGAGCATGAACTACAGCACCTACGTCAGGTCTCTTTGCGTATACTCTCATATGCATTTTGATTTCAGAAGATGGTTTGAAACCTTTGTTTGCCTGAATCACATTTCCATTCGCATCTACTTTACAAATATAATCCGGTGTCATAAATCCTTTAGAAACCCCTGTTGGTGTACATAAGAATTCATTGTCATTCAATTTTACAGAGATGTTACCATCGTTTGCTGCTACCATGTTACGATCATAGATTCTTTTCCCTATGTCACACATCATTTTTTTGATTTCGTATTCGTTCAGTGCCATTTTTTGTTCTCCTTTTGATGTTTGTTTTATATTTATTCAGAGTTTACACTTCTCTGAATAGATACCTGTTAACAGTTACCGTCTTGTCCTTCCCAAGGCATGACATCTCCCGGTTCTCTTAAGTATTCCAGAATATCGGATACTCCTTCCCCGGTTTTAGAATTTACATAGAAAATCTGCTTGCATCCTGCATTCCTTAACCATCCGGCTGCCAAAGAAACATTGCCGTCTTCTTTGTCAATCTTGGTTACGATTCCTATCACATCCCGGTTTACCATACAGGTAATGTTGGGGGGATAGAGTGAAAATGGTTCCGTACTGGATGCCAAAAGACCAACCACATCAGCTTCGTATGAATACAATGCCAATGCTCTCCCAAGCTTTCCCGTCTGAAGATATTCTCCCGGGGTATCTATAATCACATCATAGTGATTAATATACTGAGTCTTCTTATATGTAATCTTCTCACCCTTAAGTGCCTGAGTTAAGGTGGTCTTTCCCGCTTCGCTGCGTCCCATTAAAATAATCTTTTTCATAACAGCTTCATGCCTTACGTTCTTGTAATCGGTGTAACCGCATATCCTAACGTATCTTTTACATACTGTAAAATTGCCTGAATGGATGCCTCCACTTCAGACACCGTTCCTGTTACGATTACAGAACCGGAAAACCGATCCACAAAGCCTAATTCAACGCCTGCAGATTTGATACCGATATCTGCCATGATAATGGCGGTTTCCGCCGGACTAACCGTTAAAACTCCAATGGCGGATTTGGAATATTCCACCTTCGGGTCTAACCCAAGCTTGCCATATAAAATCGGATCCGGATTGGCAATGATATGTGCTAAAGTAATCTGTTTCCCAGGAACAAGTTCCTGAATGATTCTTTGCTTATTTTCCATGTTTCTACCTCACTTTGCCCATTGAAATGACAATTGTAACTATTTCAATACATAGATTATAGTATGTTTCCAAGTGCAAGTCAACACAAAACAACATTTTTTATTTTTATTTTCCTTTTCTTTTTTCTATATCGTTACGTTTTCTGTGGTTTTTATCTTTATTTTTGTTGTTTTGTGTTGGAATGCTCTTGTTTTCCACAAAATAGATGTTGGAAATTCCACATTTATAGGTTATAATACTTGAAAAGAGCATCTCTTATCCATGTTTTTAACAGATGAAAGGAAGAAAGCATATATGGCAAACACAGATTCCTCCAAAAAAAATATAAATTCTGATTTATTTGTGCCTATAGATTTACATACCCATTCCATCAGCAGCGGTCACGGCTCTACAGATACTATCACAGATATGGCAAAGACTGCTTCTGAGCGAAACATGCAGATTTTGGGTATTTCCGAACATGGTCCCGGTACTTACGGCTCCGTGAAATCTTCCTATTTTCGGGGACTTAAACTGGCAGGCAGAAAACGTTTTGGCATAAACCTTCTTTACGGCGCAGAATTAAATATTCTGAATCTGCAGGGGGAGGTGGATTTGGAGGATGAAATTATTTCCACTCTGGATTATGCCATCATCAGCATTCATCCGCCCACGTGGACTCCTTATGAACATGCGGATTTAACCGAAGCCTATATTCGTGCCATGAAACATCCCAACGTCAGATTCTTAGGTCACATTGACGATGCCCGGTTTCCGGTAGATTTCAAACGTTTATTAGAGGCAGCCAAAGAAAAGAACATTTATCCGGAAATCAACAATGGTTCTCTTATGCCCAATGCTTACCGCGTAGGAGGCCGGGAAAACTGTAAAAAAATTCTTCAGATTTGTAAGGAACTGAACTTACCGATTCTTTTATCCAGCGACAGCCACGGTAAGAAAAATGTAGGCAACATGGAATACATCTTTCCTTTATTGGAAGAATGCCATTTTCCTTCCCAGCTTATTCTCAATTATAATCCGGTATTTTTATGGCAGATTCTTGAAAGAAAATAATCAATATTACCAGAAAGGATATCAAAAATGAAATACGAAATCGACAAACAATATTTAGTTGATTCTTTTAAAAGAATCATCAACGTACCAAGTCCTGTAGGATATTCCGTAGAATTAAACCCTGTCCTGGAAGAAATGGCAGCCGACTTAGGTCTGTCCGTTACTCATGACAACCGTTCCACTACCTATATTACCATCCCCGGAAAAAATACCCATAAATCTATTTTGGTAGGTGCTCATGCTGATACTCTGGGTATGATGGTTTATAAAATTGAAAAAGACGGAAAACTTCGTGTTCGTCAGCTTGGAGGATGTAATTTCAACACTTTGGAAGGTGAAACTGTCTATGTACACACCAGAGACGGCAAAAAATACAGTGGTCTTTTTGCCTGCCAGTCTCATTCTGTTCATGTATTTGAAGATGCCAGAACTTTAGAAAGAAACGAAAATACAATGATGATTCTTTTAGACGAAGACATCAAATCCAAAGAAGATGTCTTGGCTCTGGGAATTTCTAATGGAGATTATGTTTCTGCAGAACCCAGAATGCAGCTTACGGAAAACGGCTATTTAAAATCTCGTTTTATTGACGATAAAGGTTCTGTTGCCTGCTGCTTTGCTGCACTAAAATATATAACAGAGCATCATTTACAGCCATCCTGCAATGTAACCTTTGCCATTCCTTATAATGAAGAAATCGGCTTCGGCGGAACCTATATTCCGGAAGGCATTTCGGAATATCTGGCAGTAGATATCGGACTCATTGGTCCTGATTTAGAAGGAAATGAGCATTCTGTCAGTATCTGCGCCAAAGACAATGCGGCACCTTATGACTATACACTGACCAACCGCATTATCCAATGTGCGAAAGCTACCGATACCCCATATGCCGTAGACGTCTTCTATCGCTACAGCACAGATGCCAATGCTGCTATGCGTGCCGGAAATAACCTGCGTGCTGCCGCTTTTGGCATGGCAGTTTACTGCAGCCACGGTATGGAAAGAACACATTTGGATGGTATGATTGGCACCGTAAATATTTTATTGGAATATCTTTTAAATTAAATATTTTAAACATTTTTTCACTAAAACCTTGTTTCCTAAAATAGCAGACAGCATTACGAAAATAGTTGTTCTATTTTTAATAATGTTGTCTGTTTTTTTACTCTTTCATTTTATTTCATACAAAATTAAGACAACTTATTGTTTTTGCAAAACAAATGTGTTATTTTAATGATAAGCAAATAAATTTCCTTTAAATTCGTTCTGGGAAAATATTATCTTATATTAAATCTCAATGCCGGAAACAACGAACACTTAAAAGACAACTGTCGGACATTAAAGGAATACACCCAGTACATAGAACGAATCAGAAAATACACAGACCAACAAAAGCTTTCTTTAAAGGAAGCCGTAGAGCTGGCTGTTGCAGAATGTATTCAGGAGGGCATTTTGGCAGATTTTTTAACAAAAAACCGAGGAGAGGCAATTGCTATGAGTATATTTGAATTTGATGCAGAAAAAGAATGGAAAATGTTTCGGGAAGCCGAATACCAGAATGGTGTTGATGATGGCATCGAGCAGGGGAAAAGACTTGCCATACTGGAAATACTGAACGATTTGGGAGAAATCCCCTCTGATGTATCTGAACCGATTATGTCTGTAAAGGATACCGGCATTCTAAAAGAAATGTTAAAGCTTGCTTCTCAATGTAATTCCTTGGAGCAGTTTCAGAAAAAGCTGGCTGTGAAGCAAAAGGTCTAAATAGTAGGATACGGTCTCATGCAAAAACGGCATCATGTGACCTGCTCGTTTACTGATGCCGTTTTTTATAACTTACAAACTTATTTTTATCTCATTTTCTTAATACTAATTCTTCTCTTATCTTTCCATGTTTTTCCCCATGCAAAAAGAAGTAATTTGTTTCCACCGTTTCTTCCGTCACTTCTGTTATTTCTTTCAGATAATTATCCACTGTAATGACATAACACTGATATCCGATATTTTTAAACAAAGCTATAATATCATTTGGATGATAGCCAAATTTTGCCGACCATTTTCTAAGCATCTCAGAAAAAACAACTGGTTTGTATTTTTTCAGGGTTTCCAAGCCTCCCTGATAAACAAATAATTCAGAGCCTTCTACATCACATTTGATAAAATCAACCCCCCCCATCCTGGTTATTTTCCGTCCACTTGTCCATTGTCAACATATCTACCAAAATCTCGTGAACAGTCTCTCTTTCACGCAAATTAACCATACTGGATGCACCAGAACTGTTAGGATCATAATAAAATTTTAATTTTCCTTCTTCTTTATACATCCCAACGTTAATACAGCTTTCTGACGAAAAACCATTTAATTGCATATTATTGCATAATCTTTCATACATATTTGGTCCTGGTTCAAAAGAATATACCTTCATGTTCGGATATGCTTTCTTTATATGCAAAGTATACCAACCTACATTTGCCCCTATATCATAACACTTTGCATCCGATGGAAGATAGGATAATAACTTTCTTACCATTTTCATTTCTTCTTTTTCATAATTGCCTGTCAATAACACTGTATACGGAACTTCTGTATAATCCTCCTGATTAAAAATCATTTTTATTTCAAAATGCTCTCTATTTAATTTTATACTACTGCCTTTTTCATTAAATTCTATGGTATCAATAATACTATTTTTCAGAAATTTTTTCATCTTCTCTGCATAACTATTTATACTTTCATAGGCTTCGTTCGTATATTCAGCGATACTCTCTTTCATGTCTGCATTCATCCCTCTCTTTCAAAATATATGCTCACTCTGCTATTGCATAACATACGGTCTCATTTAATAAATCCGTATGGTGTCTTATATAAATTTTATACTCTGGAACAAGAGATTTAATATACAATGGAATTTCCCACATATCTGCTGTTTTATGATATAGACAAATCGCCAACTTAGGTTTTTTTGCCTTTATAATCTTTTCAGCTCCCTGTAAAGCGGCCATTTCACTTCCTTCTACATCCATCTTTATATATGTGATATTTTCATTGTCACACTCATCATCCAGTCTTATAATTCTTCCTTCTGTCTCACCTTTTATATTTTCGCTTGTTCCTTCCTCCAATTCATTATAAAAAATCGTTTTATTTTCATTCGAAATTCCGGCATTCCGGCACACTACTTTCTTTCTTGTCTCTGCTTCCAATTTTTCTACATAACCTTTTAAATTTTCAAAATTTTTTTCTGATAATTCATATAATATGGCTTTTTCAAATCCTGAATTCGAAAATTTAAGGAATTCTTCCAGTGTATCTCCGGTATATGCCCCTCCATCTATAAACACTTCTTTCTCTGTTAATCTGATAATATCCGAACAGAAATACTGGTCATATGTGCAAATAGAATCCAGATTACCGCTGTCACAATTTATCCATTCCAATAATATCTGTTTTAAAATATCTTTTGATTTTTCATCAGAACATATATCCATCACTTTCTTTATGTTATTTAACACATTTTCAACCGGATTTTCTTTTAACCATTTCCAAATCATAAATTTGTTTGTATATACTCTGTCTATATTTGGAATTTTCTTTTCTTCCAGTTCCTTTTTTATTTCTTTATAATATCTTGTACATATAATTACTATAGTCTCTTCCTTTATTCTCTCTAATTCCAAAGGAGATATGCATACTAAATTTTCAATCTTTTTCCCCCACTTTTTTTCATCATTATCACAAAAGAAATCAACTCGAATATTGTTTGCTTCGAATTCTGCCGCCATAGCCCTTCCCAAGTTTCCGGCACCAAAAATACAGATATTCTTATACTTGTAATACTTTTCTTTCAATACTTTTGTATAATCCATTTCCGTATGATAAAATTGTAAATATTTCTTTTTTATCTCTTCCATTCCAAACTCCTTAATACCCGCCTAAATCCTTCTTTCGCAGAAATTTTCGGCTTCCAGCCTAATTGTTCTATTTTCCATTCCACTGTTTTGTTTTCTTTATTATCCTTATTCTCTACATAACCTACCACCACATACTTCTTTTCATGTATAATATTTAATCCATATTCCGGTCTCAATCCCAATATTATTTCTGCCAGTTCATTCATACTATAAAACTGCTTTGTATTACATACGTTGTAAGCTTCCCCTTTTTCGCCTTTCAAAAGCAAAAGAAAAAATGCTGTAACTGCATCTGATATATAACAAAAAGGTCTTTTAGCGGTTCCATCACTATGCATACAGATATCCTCTTTATATACCAATGATTTCATAAAGGAAGCAAAGACTCTGGGATCCTCCTCTATATTCATGGTCGGACCATAAGTATGTCCTATCCTTGCAATTACCGTATGTACTTTCTTTTCTTCCGCAAACAGTTTACACCAGGTTTCTCCCATACGTTTACTTTCACTATAACAACTATGGATATCCAGCGGATCTACACTTCCCATATCCTCTTCTGTAATATTCTCCACATTGCTGATTTTTCCATATACATCCCCGGAACTAAAGTATAAAAAGGAGTCGCATCCACTTTTTGCTGCATAATTCAACAAATGATAGGTGCCTATGGTATTTGGTTCTGCCACTTCTATAGGTATAGAGGCATAATATTGCGGACTTGCCAGACTGGCTGCATGAATAATAAAATCACACTTTGGAAAATTTTTTAAAGGAAATAAAATACTGTCATCCCGAAATTCAAAATACTCTTTTTCCAAAATATCAAAAAATCTGTCATATGCTTTTTCCTTATTTCTACCCTGTGCAACAATCTTTATATGAAACCCTTTATATTCATTTAAAAAGCAAAGGTAATAAACAAAATAAGAAGCCAACATTCCCGTTGCCCCTGTAATAAGAAAAGCTTTCCCATCAATCAATTCCCATTCTATATCCGCTTGATATATCTCCTCAAAATCTTTTATATAACTTTCTTTTTCCATACGTTTTACATCTGCTTTCTTATGTGATTTATTTTAATTCATCCTAAACTTCATCTACACTTTCAAAACGATCCTTTCTTCCCTTTTCCCAGTAAAGCATTGTATCTGAAAAACTCTTTCACATTACACGTAGCTTAACATCCTTCCATTTTTTACATAATAGATACACCACCATCCACTGTTAAAACACTTCCCGTAATGTAAGATGCATCATCTGAAACAAGAAATAAAGCAGCTTTAGCAATCTCTTCTGGTTTTGCCACTCTGCCCATTGGAATAGAATCACGAAATCTACTAAAATCCCAATTCGTAAAAATGGGTGTCTCCGTAATTCCGGGGCAGATACAATTCACTCGAATTTTATCTGAATAATTCAATGCACATATCTGCATAAACTGTATCGTTGCTGCTTTAGAAGACGCATACATATATGTGGTTCTTCCCTTTATATTTGACTGCAGACCACCATTAGAAGCATTTGTTAAAATGTTCCCTCTGCTTTCCAAAATTTTATCTATAAAATGCTTAGTCATGTACATTACTGCATTTGTATTAATTTCAAATGTTTTTTTCCATTCTGTCTCTTTAATTTCGCCTAAAACACTTGTCAAAAATATTCCGGCGTTATTAAATAAAATATCTATCTTTGAATATCCGGCACATATTTTTTTCTTCAACTCTATTACATTTGCTTCTTCTGATATATCACACTGAAAAAATACCGCTCTTCCACCTTCCTGCACAATGTCATTCTCTACCCGTTTTCCTCTTTTTTCATTTCTTCCAACAATGAGTACTATTGCTCCTTCTTTTGCAAAAAGTTTCGCACTTGCTTCTCCAATCCCGGAAGTAGCTCCTGTAATAATTGCCACCTTATCTTTTAATCTGTTCATTTTTCTCCATTCTAATGTACACTTATAATATGTTTATAACTTATACCAATGCCTGTTCAGCCTTTCCAATTAGTTCCAACCAATTATTTTCCGGGTCTGTACAAAAACAGCATAAATTTCCATTTCCCATATCATAAATTTCTGTCTTTTGTTTTCCACCCAAAATTACAATCTTCTCAACCGTTTTCTTCATATCCTGTACCCCAAAAGCAAGATGAGTACTCCCATATATTTTTTTATCCGGTACAATAATGGATTTATTTCCCATTTCAATAAGTTCCACCATATCTCCAATACCTGTTTTTTTCCCATACTCAGTAACCAGTTTTGAAATGCGAACCTGCTGTTCTTCCTTCAATAAATCTACCAATAATGGATGCTTGAAAAGCTGATTTCTACATATGAAATACATATCAAATACCTGGGAATAAAACTCCTCCATTTTTTTCAAATCAGCCACGTAAATTCCTGCATGTTTCAACATAAAACACTTTCTCCAATTTTATTCTTCCAATAAATTAATATACATATTTTTCTTCAATTCTTCTCTTGATAAAAAAGGGGACAAATCCTCCAATGGCGGTGAAAACAGCCTGCCATCCTCCAGTCGCTTTGTTGCAGATTTTGGTTCAAATGCCTGTGTTATGCTACATATTACCTCACACAGAACATAGCTTTTCTTTTGTAACACCTCTTCTATGGCAGCTTCCATAGCTGATGTTTCTTCAATCCTTACATAAGGAATTCCATATGCATATGCCAGCTTCTCAAAATCCGGGAAACCTAAATCTCCGCTTTCTTCTCCAACTCCCACCAAACCAGTTCCAAAAATATTATTTTGTGTCAGCCTTATCTGATGATATCCCTGATTGTTAATCACAAAGATTTTTATCGGAAGACGATTGGTTACGATAGTTTGAAGTTCCTGCAGATTCATCTGGATACTGCCGTCTCCTGCAAGACAGACCACATCCCGCCTGTCATTGGCAATACAGGCACCTATAGATGCAGGAAGTTCATATCCCATGGAAGATAAAGCACAGTTCATAAGAAATCTTTGATTTTTACCAATATAGTATGCCTGACTGCCTACCACACTTGCCGAACCATTAGCTGCCACGGTAATGCTCCCGGCTCCCGACTTTTTACTTAAGGTATCAATAAAGGCATAGACATTACAGCCTTCCTTTTCTTCATAGTGCTTTTGCAGTACCACCGGATATCTTTCTTTCCAGCTTTGACATTGCTTTCCCCATTCCTCATTGACCGTATAGGATTGAAGCTGACACTGCTTTAACAATTCCTCCATAAATATTTTTGCATCACAGCAGATAGGCAAATCCACCCGGATGGTAGGCTTCTTCAATTCTTCACCATCAATGTCATTTACCACGACAAAGGCTTCCCTTGCCCAAGTTTTACTATCGTATCCTACCTGATATACATTCAGACGGCTGCCGATACAAATCAGTAAATCGGAATTTTGTACCGCAAAATTCCCGGCTCTGTCTCCCATAATTCCCGCTCTTCCTGCATAACAAAGATTTTGAGTTTCCAGCAAATCAATACTGTTCCAACAGGTCACCACTGGGATTCCGGTCTGCTTCTGCAGCTTTTCCAGACTCGCTTTTCCCCCACAAATACGAATTCCATTGCCTGCATATAATACAGGACGTTTCGCTCTTTTCAGTCTTTCAGCAACACGTCTTACTTTTTCCTGTATTAACTCTGCACTATCCACATACAGATTATCTTCTTTTCTGTCATACCCTTCCAGTTGTTCAGTTTCCACATAACTTCCCTGTATATCTAAAGGAATATCCAGCCAGCAGGGTCCTGGTCTTCCTGACTTTGCCAGAAAGATTGCTTTTTCCAGACAATACTTTATTTTCCCTGCATCCATAACCATTTCCGCATATTTTGTCATATTTCCCAAGGCTGAAACAATATCAAATTCCTGATTTCCTAAGGTTCTCAACTTCAGACCGCTGTTTGCAACTGTAAGGCTTGTCTTTGTCTGACCGGAAAGAATCAGCATAGGAATGGAATCCATATAGGCTCCTGCCACACCGTTTAAAGCATTGATGGCTCCCGGCCCGCTGGTAACACAAACAGCCGCCATTTTATTATGAACCTTGGCATACCCTTCCGCAGCTATGGCCGATGCCTGTTCATGATGATTGTACAGACAATGAAGTTTCGAATGATGACCAAAAGAATCATTTAAGTGCATGGCACCTCCGCCTACCACGGTAAAAATCTGCTCTATTCCGTTTTCTGCCAAATAATCCGCAATGAAATCGGACACTTTTTTTTTCATTTTCTGCTCCTTACGAATAATAAATTCTCTTAAATTCATCTAAGGAAGTTTTCACTTCTTCCTCTAAAATATCATGTACGATTTCCAGCCCCTCTCCATTTCCTTTCAATAACACAGCCGTCAGGTTACAACCTACCTGCTTCTTGTCTTTACGCATAACAGCAATGAATTTCTCTATAGATATTTCCTTGAAAACATCACTAATACAAATTACTTTTAAAAGTAATTTTTTACTGCGTTCTGTAAATTCTTTTTCCAGATTTCCTCTTTTAAAAGAAATGTTATTAGCCATAATCATGCCAATGGCAACTGCCGTGCCATGAGGCACTTCATAATTTGTTGTCGTTTCAATAGCATGACCAAAAGTATGGGCAAAATTTAGTTTTATACGTTCTCCCTGATCAAACTCATCTGCTTCGATAAATCTTTTTTTGAATTGTAAACTTTTTTCTACGCATTTTATAAGCTCATCGGCATCTCGCTGAAGTAATTTATCTATTGTTTCCTCAATTTGTTCTAAACCATCCTGTCCGCCCATAATATTAAATTTAACTACCTCTCCCATGCCACTTTCAAAATCTTTTTGAGATAAGGTCTGAAAAAATTGAGGACAAATGTAAATTGCATCCGGAGGATAAAAAGTACCCAACAAATTTTTATAATTTTTATAATTTAAAGAAGTTTTTCCTCCGATACAACTGTCGCAAGCTGCCAACAATGTTGTAGGAATATATGTCCATTTAATTCCACGATATAACACATTTGCAACAAATCCAGTAATATCCTGTGTAATTCCGCCACCAAATGAAATTAAATGAGCGCTTCTTTTAGCTGGAATTTCTGTCATTATCTCGCAAATACGCAATGCCGTATCCATGGTTTTATTTTCTTCCTTCGCATCAATCAGGAAGATTTCTTCCTTGTTTATATCTAAAAAAAAATGAGAATATAACTCATATACTTTACTGTCAATGACAACTTGAATATTTTCCTTCCTTAAAAGTTCTGGTATGAATTCAAGACTTTTTTGAAAAATTACCCGATAATTTTTCAGTTTTGATTTAATTATCATTTTTACACCCGCTTTATTATCTTATTTTGTATACTTACTATCTGTCACAAACTCTATCTCAATCTCTTTTTTATGCTCTTCCAAAAAAGTTTTAGTATATCGATTTAAATACTCTGCCTTTTCTTTTATAAAATCATATTCCATATCTGTATGAATATAATTACTTTCCTGTTTGGAATATCCATCAAAACCCGCCGCTTTTACTTTGGTGATTCCCATTTTCATAAGAGCCTTAAGCATCATTACAAAAGAATTATCCGGTATTTTCTCATATAAATCTATTAGCCCGTTATACGCAAGTGTATAATCAAACTTTCCTTCTGCCCGGCGTACATTAGAAGTTCCTATCAGCTTAATATCCCGCCTTCCTATCAATTTACTTGCCAATGCTGTATATCTCTTTGCATTACTAATAAAAAGATAATTCACACTAATATTTTGCGGAATATAATTAATTGCAATTGTAATAATACCTTCTTGTTCCTGATATTTTTTTATTCTCGTTTCCTCTGTTATAATCGTATTTCCCGGTCCTAATAATAGAACCTCAGTTCCCTTTAATGTTTCTCCAAGTTTATATAAATCCGTATTATCAGAACAATCTGCATTCTGATACTCTATATATAATTGTTCTATTTTTTCCTGACTGTACAATAACTTTTGTGTTCCTTGTAGCCCTTCTAAAATATCCAAAATAGATTTAATCGATAAAGTTTTCTTATTCATCAAAAATTTCACATAATCCGGATGACATTTTGCCGTTGCAGAAATATAATAAAACAAATTGTATCCCCACTGAATTTTTCTATATATGTTTATAATGTTATTCTCAATAGCTTCTAACAATTGAGAAATATCATATTTTTTTCCATGATGTTCATTCATATAATGGGCAAGAAGTTCTATCGGTGCATTTCCGGCACTTTTTCCCATTCCATACAGAGTACCATCCACTATAATGTCTCTTTTCACCTTTGTATTTAAAATTTCAATGCAATTGGCATATGCCATTTGAAAATTATTATGGGAATGATATCCTAATGTAATATTCTCCTCAAGATACATATCCAGTATTTTAAAAATATGCATCAAATCTGCCTGATGCAGCAAACCATAGGTATCCACAATTCCAACCCCAAACAATCTCTTCTCATTTACTATCCTTGCAAATTTCTCCAATTTTTCATCGGAATAAGTTGTAACAGATACCATCTGTGCAAATACCTTATATCCTATCTTTCCTAGCTGTTCACAATATTCCAGAGCTTCGTACATAAATGGTTCTTTAAAAATTACTCTGAGCCCATCCAAACAACTTTCTTCACATGGCTGAATACGTGAGAGACTGCATGTACCATAATCAATCATACCTACCAGCATAGCTTTGCCTTTATATAGCTTTCCATAAATTTTTTGTGCACATATAGTATCCGGCATAATTGTTTTATTCATGTCAAATTCTCTTTTTTCATTAATGAAACCAATTTCAATAATATCTACTTTTGAATCTGCAAGTCTTTCAAATATGTTAACAATATTGTCATAGCCAAATTCCCAATCATTCACATATCCGCCATCCCTTAATGTACAATCCAGCAAGCTTATTTTACCCATGCTTTTTACCTCTTTACCGCTTCCTTTATCACCTCTGCCATATAGTCCACCATGTCCCCCGTCATTCCCGGATACACACCTACCCAGAAGGAATGCTCCATGATATACTCTGTATTCTTTAAATCTCCTGCCACACGGTAAGCATCCGTTCCCCGGATGGTATCAAAACAGGGGTGTTTTATCAGGTTTCCGCTAAACAGCAGTCTGGTCTGGATGTTATGTTCCTCCAGATATGCCGTAATATCATTTCTTTTCAATCCGCTTTCTGCTCTAACTGTAAGCATAAAACCAAACCAGGAGGGGGCACTGTTTTTTTCCGGTTCCGGCAGAATCACCCTGTCCTGCACCTCTTCCAGAGATGCCCGGAGCCGCTTCCAGTTTTCCTTCCGTTTCTCTATAAACTCCGGCAGCTTCTTTAACTGTTCACAACCGATGGCTGCCTGCATATCCGTCACTTTCAGGTTATAACCGAAATGGCTGTACACATATTTATGGTCATACCCTAAAGGAAGTTCCCCATACTGTCTGTCGAAACGGTGTTTGCACAAATTATCTACTCCTGACGGACATACACAGTCTCTTCCCCAGTCACGAAAACTTTTAATCAATTTATCCAACAACGGATTGTTGGTATACACACAGCCCCCTTCTCCCATGGTCATATGGTGGGGCGGATAAAAACTGGAGGTTCCTATGTCTCCCCAGGTTCCCGTGTATCTGGTTTCACCGTCAATGGTATAGGTACTGCCCAGGGCATCACAGTTATCTTCTATCAACCATAAATCATATTTATTACAAAATTCCTTTACTGCCTTCAAATCAAAAGGATTTCCCAAAGTATGGGCTATCATGACTGCTTTGGTCTTTTCACTTACCGCTTCTTCCAGTTTTGTAACATCTATGTTGTATTCCGGTATGGTGACATCCACAAACACCGGGACGGCTCCATACTGTAACAGAGGTGTTACGGTAGTTGGAAAACCACAGGCTACGGTAATGACCTCATCCCCTCTTTTCACCTGTCTGTCTCCAAGCTCCGGTGCCGTCAGTGCCATAAAGGCAAGTAAGTTCGCGGAAGAACCGCTGTTTACCAGACTGGCATATTTTACCCCAATCCACTGTGCAAAGTTTTTTTCAAATTCTTCTGCAAATCTTCCGGTGGTCAGCCAGAAATCCAGCATGGCATCCGTCAGGGCACACATTTCCGTCTCATCATAGACCCTTGCCGCATAGGAAATCCTCTGCCCCGGTGCAAATGGTCTTTCCTGTTCCGGTTTCTTAAACTTTCTGTAATACTCTGCTACCAGTGCTTTTATCTGTTCTCTTGCTTCTGCCTCACTCTTGTCCTGAAACATACCCTTCTTTTTCCTTCCGCTTTTTCTCTCTGCCATGACAGATTTTCCTGATATCCTGTGCTCTTCACACTTTCTTTTTCATTTTTACAAAGATACTGTGTTATCTCTAAAAAACTCCCGTATCTGCTGCTTCATACAGTCTTCCATATCTTCCTGTGCCAGATAAGCTTTCGCCCATTCCACGGTCTTTTCAACAGCGGTTTCCACTCCCCACACAGGTTTCCAGCCAAATACATGCTTTATTTTAGAACAGTCCAGTTTCAGAAAACTGGCTTCATGGGGGCCTCCGTCATACTGATTTATCCATTGGATCCCCTGCCCCCACTTTGCGCAAAAAATATCTGCCAGTTCTCCGGTGGTAATGCAGTCCTTTTCTTCCGGTCCCACGTTATAAAATCCTGCATATCTTTTGTCTTCATACTGTTTTTTTGCAATCATAAGATAGGCATTCAGAGGCACCAGTACATGCTGGTAGGGTCTGACAGAGTGGGGATTTCTTACCATGATATCCTTTTTCTGCCCTGCAGCACGTATGCAGTCAGGAAGGATCCTGTCTGCCGAAAAGTCCCCGCCTCCGATAACATTTCCCGCTCTGGCTGTTGACACCGCCACCTCCCTTTCTCCAAAAAAGGAGCGGATATAACTGTGGGTTACCAGCTCTGAACAGGATTTACTGTTGGAATAAGGGTCATACCCGTCCAGTGGTTCATTTTCCCGGTACCCCCATTCCCATTCCTTATTTTCATATACCTTGTCCGTGGTTACATTTAGGAAAGATTTGACACAGGGATTTAAGCGGACACATTCACAGACATTTACCGTTCCCATAACATTGGTCTCATAGGTGTACACGGGATTTTTATAAGACTTTCTTACAATGGGCTGTGCCGCCAGATGAAACACAATTTCCGGCCGGATGTCAAAAAACACCTGTTTTAAATGTTCCAGATCCCGCACATCACCGGTAATGGAATTTATTTTTTCCTTCAGATGGCACAGTGCAAACAGATTTGGTTCTGTGGGTGCCTCCAGGGAATATCCCGTAACTTCGGCACCGGCACCTGCTAAAATATAACTTAGCCAGGAGCCCTTGAATCCTGTATGTCCGGTAACCAGTATTCTCTTTCCTTTATAAAAATCCAAGAAATCCATTTCCCTTACTTCCATTTCTTCCATGGGGCATTTCCCTCTGCCCACATTTTTTCCAGCATGTCCTTTTCCAGTTTTGTGTCCATGCACTGCCAGAATCCGGTATGGCGATAGCTTTTCAATTCCCCTTCCTCTGCCAGAATCCCCAGTACATCCTTTTCAAAACTTGTACCATCCCCTTCGATATAATCAAAGACCTCCGGCTGTAATACCATGTAGCCTGCATTAATGGGAGTGCTGTCGGGCACACTTTTCTCCCGGAATGCCCGGACAGAATTTTCCGTATCTATGTCCAGCACTCCTTTATTCTGCTCTATCTTTACACTGGTCAAAGTAGCCAGTTTTCCGTGTTGCTCATGAAACCTGACCACTTCCCTGATATCCGCGTCACAGACACCATCACCGTAGGTCATCATAAAGGGAGCATTCCCGATATATTTCTGCACCCTTTTTAACCTTCCCCCGGTCATGGTAGAAAGTCCGGTATCCACTACCGTTACCTTCCAGGGTTCCGTATGGCGGTCATGAATAATGATGTCATTTCCCTTTGTCAGGTCAAAGGTAATGTCCGAAGTATGCAGAAAGTAATCTGCAAACCACTCTTTGATAACATGCTGCTTATATCCGGCACAGATAATAAATTCATGAAATCCGTAATAGGAATACTCCTTCATGATGTGCCAGAGGATAGGCATTCCACCGATTTCTATCATGGGTTTTGGGCGGTATCCGGTTTCTTCCGAAATCCGGGTTCCCATACCTCCTGCCAGTAATACAACTTTCATTCGTATTCTCCATATGCTATCTTTTTCAATGTTTCCAACTCAATCACAGACACTCTTTCCCACCAGTCCTTGATTTCTTCATAGTATTCCGGTGTCAGGATTCCTTTCTCATGCAGTTCTATCAATGGTTCTACAGAACCTAACAGCCACGGGAAAGAGGCTGTCCGTTTGATAACGTCTTCTTTATTGTCATAACAATCCGGCAACTCTTCATTTGCATCTATCCATTGTTTTCCCCATACATCTATCCTTCTATCGCTCCATCCAGAACCACACTTTCTGGAATGATATATCACTACATCTTCTCCAGCCAGTAAAACAATATCCGGTCTTTTCTTTTTTGAAAGTTGCTCAAAAATTACTTGAAAATGCAAAAAACTAAATATTCCCTTTGGATGCAATTTTGTAAATTCATTTATATCAAGTTCAAGCATAGAATCTACATGATAGATTGATACATCCATAGAAGTCGCATAATCCCCACACCGATGATAAAATTCATTGGCATCACTGCAGATACTATACTCTTTTCCACAATTTTGATGTCCCACATCCAAAAATACCAAATCATGCTTTTCACTTACTGCCCTATACATTAATTGCAATGTATTTTCATTACACCATCGTCTATCTGCAATAAGCCATAAATACATATATTTTTTTTGCAAACCCTCTAATTGATAAATCTTTTCTTCTTTTTCATAAACTTGCAATTCAGAATCTAATTTAATGCAATACAGATTATCGTATCCTTCCTTCTGATACCTCTCAATAACCTGCTTTGTCCTCTCATCCCTGCTGCTGTCATAATAATACACATCCAACCCATAACGTTTATAGGTTTCTGCACAATGAGAAAGTACATCCTCTATCACCTCAGGATGTTCATAAGTTGGAATGCATACCGCCATTTTATTTCCAAAACAAATATCATCTCTCTGTAGTCTTGCAACAACAATCCACTGATATGCTCTCAAATCCTCTTCACTGACAGAAGGAAGCTGTTTCCTTATTTCTACTATATGCTGTGCTAATTTTTCTTCATTGCATTCCACCTGCATATATATCCAGTTATCTACCGACAGTTGTGCAGCTGATAACATTTTTACCATTTCATTTTTTGAAAAAAATTTGTTAGAAACAGATGGATTAAAAATTCTGGAAAAATGCATACTGTTATTAAAACTAATAAATATCTTTCCATCTTTTTTTAACATTCTAGAAATTTCATATAATGCTTTCTTTGGATTTTCCGCCGTTTTCAAAATATCATTTACAATCACAATATCAAAAGTTTCCTGAAAATCATCACTTTTCCAGTCGTTTAAATCCATACGTACAGTATCCGTTATGGCATCTGCCAGTTTTGCCAGATAATACTGCTGTTCAATTCCATATACTCGTGCAAAAGGAAATTTATTTTGCAAATAGCTTAAACAGGAACCATCTCCAGTGCCAATTACTGCTATTGTTGTTTCTTCACATGACGATATACAAATACGTTCAACAATTTCTGCTCGTATATCCAGATAATCTTCTGGATATAATCCTATTTCTTCCCATTTGTCAAAAAATTTTTGGCAATTTCTCTGCATTATAGTACGATAACTTTGCGGTGCCTTTCCGAAAGACATACTTCCCCAATGAATGATAAAACTATTTTTGCATAAGACATTGCGATACCCTTCCAATGCAATTCTTAAACAAATATCATTATCCTCATAATTTCCCGGAGAAAACCTTTCATCCAAAAGACCAGTTTTATTTAATACCTTTCTTTTTATCAAAAGTGCAAATCCAACCAAATGCACCTTATTTAAGTAAGGATTTTTCATTGGAATATTTGTTTTTTTCGCAAACTCTATATATTCCTTTTTGCTTTTTCCATTTTCAATTACAGCTTGAAAATTGGAAACATAATTTGATACACATCCAGCACTTCCATTTCTTTCATTTTCATAAAGTCCCATACGCAGCCAGAAAAGTGCATTAGGAGTCAAGAGTGTATCATTATTCAGCAAAAAAATATCTGCATCTTCTTTTGCCAGTTCAATTCCCTGATTACATCCTTTCGGAAATCCCGCATTCTCTGTATTACATAGTAGCTTAATATCCGTTTGCTTTTTCAGCCATTCTATACTGCCATCATCAGAGGCATTATCTACTACAATAATTTCTCGTGCATTTTCCGGTGTTGTTTGCCTTATACTTTCAATACACTCTTTCGTCATAGTCAAAAGATTATATGACAAAATAACGATTGCCGCTTTAGGTACATACACCTCTTGTTTTCCAAGTTCATCTAAAATCAACCTGATTTGTTCTTTGTCCCTAGAATCACGACAATAAAATAGTGCATTTTCATAACACAAATATGCCTGTCTGGAATTTCTTGTTAAATAATATTCTCCCAACATAAAATATAATTCATAATTACTACCATCTATTTCCAGACCCTTTTTAATTTGCTCCCAAGCCTTCTCTTCTTCTCCTTCAGCAAATGCAATAGAAGAAATAAATATTACCTGGTGTATGGGAGAGATTTCATCCTTTTTTTCAGTCAATAATTCTTTTGCTTTTTGATAATCACCCATATTCAGCAGATTTTGCAGACAAACCTCTGCTTTTGTTAACTTGTCCATTTTTAAACCTTTCTCACATAAACTATATTCTTATGTAAAAGATTACTTTTTTTCACAAAAGATTATCTTCGTCCGTATATTTCTTTATAACGTTTTTACACAATTCTTTCATTGGAGAATATGCTTTTGCTGCATCCGCAATTTTTCTAATAAATTGTTTCGAATTATTCCCTTTACAACTATTGGCCTGTAAAATATACCAGGCAAACTGATATCTCGGTGGTATTGCTTCAATCATATCCCCCATAAACACATCTTCTTTGTATAGGAAAGCTCCGCAGGAAGACCAATACAAGGCAAGATTGTACAATTCTTTCCATTCATCCTGTACTTTATCTCCTTCCAACAGCCTTTTTTCCATCCATAAAGATGTCAGGTACAAAAAACGGATATCTTTTCTTTCCACATCCCGAATTAAAACCAGATAAACATCTTCACTTTCTTTTAGTGTGAAATTCTCCATTAATCTTTCGGCTATCTGCAGCCATTCATATACTCTTATATTTTTCGTATAAGCCACTAGGGAAATCTGATTTTCCTTTAACGTTTTCCAATATCTATAATCACCTAAAAGCACCGGAAACTCATTTCTTCTCATTTCTTCCAGTACCCATCTGATTTCCTCGTCTTTTCTCACATGACCTGCATACAAAATATGATATTTACAAATTTCACCATTGGAAAGCGGAAGCTTATAAATATAAAACAATAATTTCCAGTTTTCTTCTTCTTCCAATTTATTAATAAATTCAAATACACTATCCTGCTGCCCAAAATTTAAAACCAGTCTTTTCAGAACCTCTATATACCCATCATCATACTCTGCTTTTGCTAAAATCTTTACAATATCCTCTGCCGTATTAACCAACAATCTGAGGTCTTCTTTTTTCCAATCTATATTTAAAATGGTTTTTCCTGCTTTTTCCCATTCTTCTTCCAAACCATATACATGTAACTTCATAAACAAAAGTCTGTCTACTTCCGCATCTAAAATATAAGTTTCTGATATACGAAATAAATCCTGTCTTTCATAAACAGAATCCGTCTTCCATTCTTCCATAACTGCCTGAAATTCTTTTATACATTCATGCACTTCTTCATATTTCTTTAATCGATAGCAAATTGCAACCATCTGGTTTAACAGACAGCCTCTTACGAATAACAATATTTTTTCATTGTTTAAAATTTCTTTGCCCACTTCATAAGCCTCTTGAAATCGTTCCTGAATCCGATAAATCTCCATTTCTCTTACACACATATAGGATGTATAAGAAATTTTTCCTGCATTCCATGCCCGTGGTTTATTACGCAATTCTCGGATAAGCTGCAAAGCTGCAAAATAATCTTTTGTACCCATATATTCCTGTACAAGTTGTGCTGCTGCATGATAGTCATCCGGCTGTTCTTTTCTGATAGCTAATAATGGCTGTATATTCCTCCATGAATGCTCCATTTTCTCTTCCTCTGATTCATAAGCATAACCATAATGATGAGCATATGCTTTACTTTGATACATAGGATATTCCAAGGGCGAAAGACATTCATGAATTCTTCCTACAAACTGGGTTGTCTTTTCCCGTTTTGCCAAACGCATAGCTAGAGAATCTTTCCATACACTTCCGTCTTTATTCAAATAATTTCGAACAAAATAAGATGCTGATTTATATTGCAGATATAGTTCCTTCTGAAAAAACTCCTCCAATTCAGTTGTATCTTCAAACCATTCATCATCATCCAAAAACATAACCCATTTGCCTTTGGCTTTCCTCAGACCTGCATTTCTTGCCGCTGCAAAATCATCACACCATTTAAATCTCACAATCTTATCCGTATATCTGCGAACGATTTCCATACATTTTTCATTTCCAGCTGTATCCACTACAATTAATTCACTGGAAATGGCTTTCATTAAATTTAAAATGGAATTCAGACACTTTTCTATAGTATCTTCTCTGTCACTGACTAACATGGTGATTGTTAAAATAATCTCTTCCTTCATTCTGCTCTCCATTAATTCTCACTTCTTATTTTAAGGAAAAAGGGCAGCCCTAAAGCCACCCTCTTTATCTGATTGATTTCCATTAACCGAGTAAGGATAATACACCCTGATTTGACTGATTTGCCTGAGCAAGCATTGCCTGTCCTGCCTGAGCCAAAATATTGTTATTGGAGTATTTCACCATTTCAGATGCCATATCAGTATCACGAATCTGACTTTCAGCACTGGTGGTATTTTCAACAACGTTATCTAAGTTATTGATAGTATGCTCTAATCTGTTCTGAACAGCACCCAATGCAGAACGTTGTGTAGACACTTTCTGAAGAGCTGCCTTAATATTTTCAATTGCACTTAAAGCATTGCTATCGTCTGTACCATCCACTTTAATTCCTTCAATTCCTAATGTAGTTGTATCCATCGCTTCAATCTTTAAAGAAATCTGATTATTATCAGTAGCATCTGCTCCTACATGGAGATTAAACTCTAATGCACCCTTAGTTAAAGTCTTCGATGTGAAATGCTCAGACAAATCTTTATCTTCAAAAAGTTCTTTTCCTTTTGTACCTATTGCATTACCCTCAGAATCATACAGACCGCCTTTGTAAACCTTGTTGCCATCTTTATCCAGTTCAAAGTAACTGTCTAAAGCATTTGTAGCAACTCCATTGCCGTCCTTATCATAAAGTCTTCCATATTCCTTAACCTTATAATCGCTACCTTTCACAGCTTCAGTTCCTAAAGCTACAGAAGAATAATATTTTGCCACATCTTCATCCTTGATGCTTGCACCTGAAGCTACCGCTACAGTACCATCTGCTTTATATAATGTTTTATTTGTTACAGTAATTGCCGCACCAACACCAGTTCCTTTAATCTCAGCTGTTGTTGCACCTGTTGCATCCTTATACCATGTAGCTGCTGCAACTTCACTTGTAATAATATCTCCTTTATTGGCAATCTTATGACCTTCCTTATCATACAAATCACATACAGCGACCGTTGCCAGTCCTACATCTGATGTTGTGGCTGCTGTATTTGTCGCCCTAGTTTTATAAATCTTTTCACCATTTTTCTGCATTTCCAATGCCATTTCACTAGTCACTGTATTACCGCAGATATCATACAAATTAACATCACTCTTTCCATCGCTTCCAGTAACTTTCTTATAGGAATCAAGATATCCAAATGTTGTGCTGGTCTTTGTGTTGTCACCTTTCAGCATATAGCTTTCATTAAACTTTGTTGTTTCAGCAACACGATCAATTTCTGTAAGTAACTGTTCAATTTCATCCTGAATATAGCTTCTATCATCTTCAGAATTTGTTCCGTTTGCTGCTTTTACTGCCAATTCATTCATTCTCTGAAGCATATCCTGTACTTCGTTTAAAGCACCTTCTGCTGTCTGTACTGCAGAAATACCATCCTGTGCATTTAAAGAAGCCTGAGAAAGTCCACGAATCTGCTTTCTCATTTTTTCACTGATAGAAAGGCCAGCTGCATCATCTGCTGCACGATTAATCTTATAACCGGAAGACAATTTCTCTGTGGATTTTGCCTGTGTCTTTGTGTTAACGTTTAACATTCTGTTGGCATTCATTGCCTGTAAGTTGTGTTGTACTACCATAATTTACCTCCTTGTATTACCGGACAATTCCTTTTATCCTGGTTTTCATATGTAATTATTTTTTATATATTAACCAAAAGTCAAAGGTCTTAAATCGGGCCCTGATAAAAGACCTATGACCTTTCGTTAGTATCAAGTTAAATCATAAGGGGGAAATTCTTTCTTAGAACCGTACCGGAACTGGTACTCTCCCGACCTCCTTGTACTACCGCAGACCTCCTTGCCTGCTGGATTTTATGGTGTTTACTCACCTTGTACTTTTTATATCGGAGCAAAACAAAATTACTTTATAGCTTTTTTCAATTTTTTTACAAATTTCTTTGTTCATTTGATTTTATTTCTGTATATTTACCCATCTAAGATGGTATCCCTTAAGGATGCCACCTGTTTAAGCCCGGCATTCCCAAAGGTCTATAAAACAATCTGTTCGAACACCGTATCTCTGTCGTCCTGTTCAATCCCCAGGTAACGCTTTGTTACACGGTATGAGGAATGATTAAAGATATTCATTAGAAGGACCGGCGAAGCCCCCTGCTTCCACGCATGGTAGCCAAAGGTCTTTCTCAGGGAATGACAGCTGATGCTTCCTTTTATCTCACAATAATCTGCCGCATCCTTGATAA
>CAZSWC010000024.1:0-27412 GCA_964610665.1 uncultured Lachnospiraceae bacterium | reverse complement strand
ATATCGCTCTCCGCAATGCCGCAGTCAAAGTGCCGGTCGGGAAACGCCTTTTTGAATATGTCCGTTTTGGTCGCGTTGGCCAGATCCGCATCCAATACCACAACATCCGGGCAGGCTTCACCCAACTCCCGCAGCGCCTCGCCGTAGCTCTGCCGGGTGGCGATTTTCTTTACATCTGCCATATCAGCCTGCCTCCAATTCTGCCAGCCGGGCGGCCAGCTCCGCCATGCCCTGGGCATATTCGTCATCATTGGGGGCCTTGCCGTGCCAACCCACCCGGCCCTCCATGTAACTCACGCCTTTGCCCTTGGTGGTTTCCATCACAATGGCGCAGGGTCTGCCGCCGGTCTGCCGGGCAATTTCAAAAGCCCCTTCCATGGCCCGGAAGTCGTGGCCGCTGATCTGGATGGCATCCAGCCCGAAAGCCCGCAGCTTGTCCGGAATGGAGCCCAATCCCATGACTTGTTCGTTGGGCCCATCGATCTGGAGCCCGTTGTGGTCAACGATAACGCACAGGTTGTCCAGCCTGTAATGCGCCGCGAACATCAGCGCCTCCCACACCTGGCCCTCCTGCATTTCGCCGTCGCCCAGCAGGGTGTACACCCGGGCGGGGCTGTTTTGCTTTTTCAGCCCCAACGCCATACCGCAGGCGCAGGAGATGCCCTGCCCCAGCGAACCGGTAGACATATCCACCCCCGGGACTGTGTTCATATTTGGGTGGCCCTGCAAATAGCTGCCGACGTGCCGGAGCGTGGGCAGATCATCCACCGGGAAAAAGCCCCGGTTGGACAGGGCCGCGTACAACCCCGGCGCAGCATGGCCTTTGGACAGCACAAAGCGATCCCGATCCCTCATTCTTGGCCGTTCAGGGTCGATATTCAGTTCCCTGAAGTACAGGTAGGTGAATACGTCGGCGGCGGACAAACTCCCGCCGGGGTGGCCCGCCTTGGCCCCATGGGTGGCAGTGAGTACGCCCATGCGGACACGGCAGGCCATCCTCTGCAATTCTATATTTTCCTGCTTTGTCATTCCTCTTTTTCTCCCCTTTGCCCGGCATTGTGCACGGACAGGATTGGTGGTATAATAAAAGCTGTCATTACGCCGTAAGGAGGCACAGGCATATGCTGAAAAGATTCCCATCCCTTACCAATTTATCCCCGCTCCCCGGGGACCGCGGGCCGCTGCGCAGGGCAAAAACGGTATACCTGCGGGCGGAACATCCCGACGGGTCACAACTCTATTGGATTGAGGAACAGTGGCTGGGCAAGCGATACGCCTACCCCTGCGCCATTGCCGCCGGTAAGCTGCTTCTGGTATATTGGCAAGGCGATGTGGAGCGAACCAATGAGCTGGCCCTGCACTGGGAGCAATTCCTCCCTGAACTCCAATCCGGCACATTCCAAATCCAGCAGATGCTGCGCAAAGATTTTCTCGCCCAACTGGAGCGCTTCCGCTCCACGGAAGCACAAGCACCTTAGCATATTGAAAGACAGCATCCTTTAACAGCCGGCCGGGGCGATGGATTCCATCGCCCCGGCCGGCAATATCTCACCGGTTATTTGTCCATCCAGACCAGCTCCGGCGTCCAGTCGCTGTTGGCAGTGCGGTCACACCCATGGTCTTTGATATCGGGTGTAGTGAATATTACCGTTCCCTTAAGATCCAGGGGAATCATCAAGCACCCATCATAGATAATTTGGTTAATCTCACGCAGCTTGACCGTCCGGGTTTCCACATCCTTGGCGCGAACCGCTTCCAAAATCAGGCCGCGGATCTCTTCTGCGCCGTCAATCGAGGCGCCATAGGAATTGGCGGCAAAGAAATTGCTCATGGAGGCGGCCGCATCCGGGTAGCCCAGGCCATTGACAGCGATACAGAAGCCGTCGAAAGAGGCGGAGGTATACTGCGCGCGGAAGGCGGAGAACTCCACCGTGATGATCTCGCACTCCACCAGGCCCAGCTTGTTCCACTCCCCCTGAATGGCTGTGGCAGTGCTCATATTCATTTGGGTGGAATGAATTTTTACCTTCAGCGGGTTTGACTCGGAGAAGCCGGCTTCGGTCAAGAGCTGCACGGCTTTCTCTGTGTTCGTGGGGTAGCCTGCGATGTCATCGTTATAAACGTCCGTACCCGGCGCGGCGTACTGGGTGGCAAAGGAACTGAAGCCGCAGTCAATGGCCTGTCGGAACCCGTCGTAGTCGATCGCATACGCCAACGCCTTGCGCACATTGGGATCCCGCAGGGCGTTGGGGGTCCCGTCGTCATTTGTCTCCTTCACCGTGTTGGGCATCATGGATACAATGGAGGTGTCGGCCAGCGTATTGCCGTTGACCGTGGCGGTCATCCCGTTCTGCTGGAGCATTTGGGCCGCCATCAAATTGGTAGCGCAGTTGACCCAGTTGTATTCCCCATTCATGATTCCACCAGCAAGGGTAGCGTTGTCCACCCCGCGAACATCCACAATGGTGATCGAGTCAAGATACGGAAGTCCTTCAATTCGGTAACCGTCCCAGGCCCTCAGTGTCGTAACTGCCGGCGTCGCGTCCGCCGCAGTGTTGCAGTAAAACGGGCCGGAGCCCACGGGATTTTCCGTACACCAGGTCACAGCGGCCAGGTTGTTGCCTGCGGCGTCCAACTCGGTGCCGGACACATGGCTGTCATAAGCCTCCTTGGAACTCATAAGCAACACACCAAACACATTGACAGCGTAAAGATTCACATTCTCAAAGTGAACCACGACTGTGTCCCCAACCACCTCGCACTCGGTAAAATTATCTACCCGGGTGGCATTATAAGATTTGATGGTATCCAGATTCCACTTGAGCACCTCGGCATTGAATTCCGACCCATCCTGAAAGATTGCCGCCGGGGTAACCCCGATGGTCAGGGTGTTCGCCTCCAGATCCACCTCAAAGCTGTCGGCCAGGAAGGGCTGCATCACACCCTCCGTGTCATAGCGGCCCAAGGGCTCGTACAGGGCGTGCATTTGGGTTGCCTCGCCGCCTGTAAAATTGCTCACGCCCCAGTAGTTCGTGATTGGGGATGATGCCAGCACTAGGTTCCCGCCCCGGGTGACCTCGGGCGAGTTTGTCTGCTCTGTCCCAGGGACAGAGCTCCCGTCGGGGGGAGCGCTGCTGTCCGAACCGGCGGGGCCGCAGCCCGCCAACGGCAGGCTGAACGCAAGAGCCGCAACCAGCACAAGGGATAACAATCTTTTTTTCATGTCTGATCCTCCTTACTTTTTTGTGTGTCTGTTACTGTCGCATTGGGTTCGGAATATAATACGCAGGCCACATAGTGGCCGTTTCCGACATCAATCAGCGGTGGGGAAGCCGTCTCGCACGCCGGCGTCGCCCGAGCGCAGCGGTTGTTGAAGGGACAGCCCTTGGGCCGGTTCATGATACTTGGAATTTCTCCGATGATCTCCTGCTTTTCCCGCCTTTCTTCCGCAAAGGGGTCTGCCACAGGGATGGCCGAGAGCAGCATTTTCGTGTACGGGTGCAGGGCATTCGCATACAGCTCGTCACATTCGGCGATCTCCACCACCTTGCCAAGGTACATCACCAGGATGCGGTCGCTGATGTGCTTGACCACTGCCAAGTCGTGGGCGATGAACAGGTACGTCAGGTTGTTCTCCTCCTGCAGCCGCTCCAGCAAATTGATGATTTGTGCCTGCACGGACACATCCAAAGCTGAAATGGGCTCATCGCAGAGGATCATCTTGGGCTGGCTTGCCAACGCGCGCCCAACGCCAATGCGCTGGCGCTGCCCGCCGGAGAATTCGTGGGGGGCGCGGTATTTTAAGAGCGGGTCAAGCCCCACCACGCGGAAATAATGGTTGACATCGCTTTCCGTGTCCGTCCCCCGTGCCGCCAACTTGTGTACTTCGATGGGCTCGGCAATCTCATCCCGGGCCATACCCCGGGGATCCATAGAGCTGAAGGGATCCTGAAACACCATGGAAATGCTCTTGCGCACATTTCTAAGCTCTTTCTCACGTTTATGGGTGATATCCTCGCCATCAAAGACAATCGTCCCGTCCTCCGGGTTATATAGACGCAGGATGCAGCGGGCCAGCGTGGTTTTGCCGCAGCCGCTCTCCCCCACAATCCCCAACGTCTCACCCCTGCGCACGCTGAAGGACACATCTTCCAACGCCGATACCGTCCCCACCTTCCGCTTAAAAAAGCCCCGGGTTATGTCAAACCGCTTGCTCAGGTTTTGGATCTCCAGGATATTGTCATCCTTTATGCTGGTGCGGGCCGGACGGGCCGGGATCTTCCGGAGGATTTCCTGCTCCTTCTCATCGATCTCCGCCGTATCAAGCCAGCAGGCGGAGGTATGGCCGGCTTCCACTTCCCGGGCAGGCGGGCGCCCGTCCACCCTGCACCGTTCGCAGGAATACGGACAGCGCGGTTCAAATACGCAGGTGGCCGGTTTGCGGGCCAGATTCGGAAGAAATCCGTCAATGGGAATCAGCACACGGCCCTTCTCGTCGTTGAGCTTTGGGATGGCCTGGATCAGCCCCCTTGTGTACGGATGGGCCGGCTTCCCAAAAATCTGCTTGGTGGTTCCATCTTCCACCATACCGCCGGCGTACATGACATAGATGCGGTCGGCATACCGGGCCACAATGCCCAGGTTGTGGGTCACAATGATAAGCGCTGTGTTGGTCTCCCGCACGATATCCCGCAGCATATCCAACAGCTGTGCCTGCGTCGTAACGTCCAAGGCGGTGGTGGCCTCGTCGGCAATGAGCACCTTGGGATTGGTGGACATCGCCATAGCAATCATAATACGCTGGCGCATACCGCCAGAAAACTGATCCGGGTAATAGCCATAGCGGGTTTCCGCATCAGGAATGCCAAGTTTTTTCAGCAGCTGTATGGTACGGGCCCGGGCCTCCTCCTTGGATACGTCCATATGGCTCAGAATCGCCTCGGATATCTGGAAGCCGATGGTAAGCACAGGGTTCAGGCTGGTCATGGGCTCCTGGAAAATCATTGAGATCTCCCCGCCCCGAACGCGGCGGATTTCCTTGCTTTCCGGTTTATATTGAAGCAGATCCTGGCCCTCCAGCAGCACCTGCCCGCCCACAATTTCCCCTGGGGCGGAGATCAGCTGCATCACGCCCAGTTGGGTAACGGACTTCCCGCTGCCGCTCTCCCCCACCACACTGATGATCTCGCCGGCATCTAAATAGAAGCTGACATTTTCAACGGCCTTGACCGTTTCCCCATTGGTGTTGAAGTTGACGCACAGGTCTTTGACCTCCAGCAAATGTGCCATGACGCTCCTCCCTCTCACATGATTCCCCGCAGCCTTGGATCCAGGGTATCCCGCAGCGCGTCGCCCAGAATGCTCAATGACACCACCAGCAGGATGATGCACACACCAGGCGCAATGGCAACCACCGGGTTGGAAAACAGGAATTGTCTTCCATCATTGATCATGCTGCCCCAAGTAGCTGTGGGCGGGGTGATCCCGATGTTCAAAAAGCTCAGGCCGGACTCCGCCAAAATGCTTCCGCCAATGGACTGGGTCATTAGTACCAGCATGGGCGATATGGCGTTTGGCAGCACATGCCGCACCATGATCCTAAAATCGGAGCAGCCCGTCACCCGTCTGGCCATAATGTAGTCCGCAGCCTTGGTTTGAAGTACCTGTCCACGCATTACCCGCACAAACTGCATGGTGGAACCGAAGGACAGGATGATGATCAAACTCCCCACGCCGCCGCCAAACACCAGCATCAGCGCGGAGGCCAGCACCACCAGAGGGATGGCGCGAATCGCCTCACACAGGCGCATGATGACATCGTCCACAATACCGCCGAAATAACCGGACACCAATCCCAACATCCCGCCAATCACAGCACCAATAAAAACTGTGGCTACACCTACGCTCAGGGATATTCTCGCCCCATAGATCAGCCGGGACAGTATGTCCCGCCCATGCATATCCGTGCCCAGCAGATGCTTCGCCGACGGCCCCTGGGAGCTCTCCATCAGGTTGTTCAAATTAGGGTCATAGGGAGCGATCAAGTTGGCAAAGATTGCGGTAAGCAGGAATGCCAGTACAATAAACAGCGCCACATAGGCCGACTTACGGCTGAAAAACGTCCGCACATATTTCCGGCGCTGCTCCGCCCGCTCCCGGGCAAACGCCTGCTTCTCTTCGGCCGTAATCTCTTTTGTTCTATTCGCCTCCACCGTATTCCCTCCTCCCTAATTCAGCCGAATACGCGGATCGACCAGGCCATACAACAGATCCACCAGTAGATTGGAAAGACATCCCACCGTGGACATGATCATGACGCAGGCCAGAATAACCGGCGTATTGGCTTGATTCACGGCCTCCACCAGAAGCGTGCCCATACCGGAAATTGAAAATACCTGCTCCACAAACGCAGAACCGCCCACCAGGGTGCCCAGGCGCATCCCGATCACGGTGATAATCGGCACCAAGGCGTTTTTCAGCGCATGACGGTAGGTGACCGTCCTTTGGGACAGGCCCTTGGCCCGGGCTGTGCGAATGTAATCCTGCCGAATCACTTCCAACATGGCCGACCGGGTTTGCCGCATGGTTCCGGCAATGCTCCCCAATGACATACAGGCCACCGGAAGTATCATCTGCCGCAGCGTTTTCAGCAGATCCCCCCCTTCCTTCCAGGGCGGGTCAAAGCCAAAGAGGGGAAGCGCCTCCAGCCTGACGGCAAAAATATATAGGAAGATGACCCCCAGCCAAAAAGTTGGCACCGCACTGATCATATTGGCCAGGGTGGTCAGCGCGGTATCCACCAACCGGCCGCGGTTTACTGCGGTAACAATCCCCAGCACCACGCCCAGGACGGCGCTGATGGTAATTGCCACAGCCGCCAGGAACATGGTGGTGGGCAGGCGGGCCGCAACCAGCTTGCTCACGTCAGCGTAATTGACGTAGGATATCCCAAAATTCCCGTGGAACATATCGGTCAGCCAATTGGCATAGCGCACCAGGACGGGCTTGTCCAATCCATACAACTGCTGAGTCGCCAAATAGAGTGTGTCATCAGCTTCTTCCCCAAGGATCTTCAGCACTGGGTCGCCCGGTACAAATTCCATCAGAAAGAAGCAGAGCAGGGAGATGATCCAGAGAATCAGGATGGTCTCCAACAGCCGCTTGATGATATACTTTCCCATGACACTTCACCTCAATCGCCGATGTATTCAATGTCTCCGCTTTCAAGCCGCCTGAAGTGCCTCAAAAACGACCACGCAGCCCGGCTCTCGTCATAAATCGCGCCGTGCGGCATATTTTTCATAACCGTGTAGCCTACAACCGCTCTCCCCTGCGCATCATGGAATACATAGGTCGTGATCCGCTCCCCTTGGGTATAGCCCCGCTCCGACGTATAGGTATTTGCGCCGTCCCAGACACAATCCGGCCGGAAGCTGAGATTGTGGATCTGCTCCGCCACAATTACGGTACAACCGTTTGCCTGAAGCATCCCCTCCAGAAATTCGGCCGCCTTATTAAAGAATTCCGCCGGGGCCCTGTCATTGTCCCCATCCACGGCAAATACGGGCATCCGAAGCCCAGAGGCGAGAAAATCATCCAGATACCCTGTGGTCGGCCCATTCCAGGGCGACAGCCCCGCAAACAACTGGGGATACCGGGTGCCTGCCCAGCAGGTACAGGCGCTCCCCATAGAAAACCCGGTCAGGTATACCCGCTGCCGGTCGGCTCCATAGCGCTCCACCAGCCGCTGGATGATCTCCGGAAACACGGGGCCGTCCCGCTGGATATCCCACTTGTTCTGGGGGGAGTCCACGAGAACCAGCAGGAACGCCCCGGTCTCGTCACATAACTTGTCCCATCCGTTTTTCGTCGCAAACAGCCAGGAGGGTTCGTAGCGGCCATGCAGGCTGAACACAACCGGCAGTCCTGCCGTATCGGACACGCCGGCGGGCTTCCGGACGAAGTAGTCATACCTATAGCCCCTGTGCTCCACCGTGTCACGTGCAAACGCATCCCCACTGTAGAACTCATCCTTTGGAATATAGCATTTCAGTTCGCCGTCCGGAGAATTTTTCCAACGAATCACCCGGTTGAACAGGGTTTCCATAATGGCCTTGGACTGCTGGCGCCTGTCCGGCCACGCCTCGGCAGACACTCTGATCTGCCTGGCCGGCTCCACCTGATTACGGTAGACCTGTGCCGGAATCCCTCCGAATTCACCCATCTCAGGCGTCTCAGCTGCCCCGGCGGCCTGCTTGAAGTATTCCAGCGCGACTCTGTCCCCCGAGAACAGCCAGACACAGGATGGGATTTCCCGGTTCCGAACGGTATAATCCGCGGAAACCTTTTTGGTAAACAGATGCTCGGCAGGCCGTTCCCCCGGCTCATAGCAGGCTGGGCTCCCATCAATCAGTGCCGACGCCGCGAAATACCCTGGGTGGGCGACCACCGTATCCCCCGCGCAAACGGCCCCTGCCCCGTAGCCAACCAAGTATACCAGCGTTTCCCACATCCAGACCCGCTCCATCTCAATGTCGCCCTGGTGGCTAGACGGGATAGCCTGACGCAGCGCTTGGTACAATTCCGGAATACGGTCCCGGCTCTCCTGTTCCCAACCCCGGGCGGCCCTGGGCAGGATCAGCACCGCGCCGTCTACCTCCGCCAGCTCCGACCACCCGCTTTCCGCGGCAAACGCCGCCAGCTCCTGCTCCGTCCCTGCGCATTCATCCGGGGCAAGCACAAAGATGGTTTTTGCCGCCTGCCAGCTCCGGCATTTGCTGGAGACAAAAATCAAGCAGTCGTTCGTCCTGCTGAACGCCCATTTCTTCATTTAATCCAACCCCCGCTGTTCGTTATTATTGAACCATATTCTCTATTCTTGAATTAAGAATACACCACTTCGATATCCTTGTCAACCTCTCCAGCAAAATAAAACATAGCGCAAATTCTTTTTGTCTAATTTGCTCAGTCCTCCGCCGCATTTTTCGGCATTTTCACGAAAAAGAAAATGAACACCGACAGGATCAATGGTAGAATTGCCGCCATATACATTACGGAATAACCCATCCGCTCCACGACAAGGCCCGCTATGACCGGCCCAAAAAAGTGACCAAGATCGGTTCCAATATAATTGGTGCTGCTGGCCGCGCCGCGCCGTTCCCGGCTGACGCTGCGTATGCACAGGGCCTGCATCATCGGCTGGCAGCTGCCATAGCCCACTGCGGCAATGGCGGCCGAGGCCAGAAGCACCGGCAGGCTGCTTGCATAGGCAATGAGCAGAAACGCCGCGGCAAACATGGCAACCCCAGGGTAGAACACCGCTTTCGGGCCAAACCTGTCCCCCAGAAAGCCGGAAACAGGCCGGGAGACCAGTAATACCATCGCGTAGATTGTAAAGAAGGTTCCCACTCCCTCAATGTGCTTGCTTTCTGCGTAAAGCACCATGAACGCGCTGAATGTGCTGTACGCGAGATTTAAGCACATCAGGATAAGCGCAGGACACACCGCCTCTCGGGCAATAATTGTGTCCAGCCTGACCCGGAAGGCTGTGCGTTCCTTCTCCGGGAGCCGCAGGATCAACGCCGACACAATCGCCAATACATTGATGCCCGCCGCGATGAAAAATGTAGTCCGATAGCCCGCCGCATCGCGCAGCGCCAGTCCAACAGACGGCCCAACCGCTTGGGAGATGGCCAGTGCCAGCGAGAATACCCCCAAACCGGAAGCCATGCGATCCTCCGGCAGAGAGTCGCTGGCGATGACCATACACAGGGGCGCACCGATGCCCAATCCAAACCCCGCGCAGGCTCTGGCAAACAGGAGCAGGGACGGGTTGGTGATAAAACCGTAGCTGATGTTTCCCACGGCATTGAGGGTATAGGCGCATATCAGCAGCTTTTTATTGTCAAAGCTGACAATGGCCGGGCCGGTAATGGGACGGATCACCAGCGCAAACACCGCGGTTGCCCCTGCAATGGTGCCCACCAGGGCTTCTGCGGCGCCCAAACTGCTGGCATAGGGGGAAATCAAGGTGTTGGCCAGCTGCTGTCCAAAGCCCGAAATAAAATTGATAATAAATATGGAGATAAAATTCCGGGTCCAAATGGTTCTGCTTTTCCCAACTGTCATGACTGTCCCCCTTTTCGCTTTATCTTGATCCGCCAGTATGCGATTGACCTCCGATCCCAGGTATAGGTGATGTGCAGAATATCACCCCGCGCCACAATGGCAGGATAGGAGAACTCCCCCTCGCCAGTCTCAAGATCCAATATATTATGCCATGATTTGGCGTTGTCCGTCGAAAACGCCAACGACAGCGGCGTGCGCGGTCCCCAATTCCCGCCAACAGGATTATAAACCAGATAAAGCGTGCCGTCCGCTCCCCTGTCCAGATCAATGCCGCTGTTGTTATTTGGAAGGGCGGTGGGATAGGCTGGGCTCCAAGTCTCCCCGGCATCCATCGAATCGCTGCGGTAAATCCTGCCCTCCGTACTGCGCAGCAGCATATGCACTTCACCGCCTGCCGCCCAAAGGGTCGGCTGAATAACCCCCCGGCCATGGAACGATTGCTCGCTCACAGCGATGGCCGAACCCAGGGCGGACCGTTCACCCGGCACACAGTCTAACCCCTCAACGGTGATGGCGTTGCTTTTCGTCCAGCACCGGCCCCCATCATCGGATCGGTCAACGAATGCCGTCCAGATCCCATGCTCCACCGAACCAGGAGCGACCAGCCGGCCTCCGCTCAAGCGGAGCACCTTATTGCGCACTGGGCCGCGCCCGCCGGAGGCATCGCCGGGAACCAGTTCCTCCGGCCCAGACCAGGTAACTCCGTTGTCATCAGACCAAGTACACATGGTTTTCCAGTGAGCAATCTCCGCGCCGACCTTGAAAAAAAGCACAATCCGTCCGCCGTCCCCATCCAGCAGCACCGGGTTCCAATGGGCCTCCCCACCACCCGCGACGCGCGTTGGTTCCGTCCACTGTCCGTCCGGCGCCCGCGAGGCCATGTAAATCGCCGTATCCGGCTGTCCCTCATAGCTTCCGCCAAACCAGGCCGCTATCACGCCGCCATCGTCTCGGGGAAGCACGGTGGAGGCATGGCACATCGCCGTAGGCATTTTCTGAAAAACCTGTTCCCGGCAAAGGATCTCATACTCCATCATTTACGCCGCTCCTCTCCCCGCAACAATCAGTTCGCACCCTGCCGGCGTAGGAATTCCTCCACCTCATTCAGCCGATGAAGGGACGGGATCGCCCCCTGCTTGGTTACAGTCAGCGCACCCATGGCGTTGGCAAATCTCGCCGCCTCCGTTAGCGGCTTTCCCTCTACAATACATTTTGCCAGAGCGCCGTTAAAGCTGTCGCCTGCGGCAACCGTATCTACTGCCCGTTCCACCTGGAAACCTGGAATAATCTCCATCGTATCTGCATTTGCCACCAGCGCGCCCTTCTCGCCCAAGGTCGCAATCACATTTTTGACCCCCTGCTCCAACAGGCGTCCTGCCGCAGCCTTTACCTGCTCATCGGTGCCGGTCGGCATCCCGGTCAAAATGGACAGTTCCACCTCATTGGGAGTCAGATAGTCCACTTTGGACAGGACATCCTCCGGCAAAGCCGCCGCGGGGGCCGGGTTCAGCAGGACAGGGATCCCGTTTGCCGAGCAGAACCGGATCAGTTCGGAGACCACCTCTATCCTCAGCTCCAGCTGGGTCACGACCAGCTTACTGCGCAGCAGGGCGTCCTTCGCCTGCTCCAAATGCTCCAGCCCGAACTGATAATTGCTGGACGGACACACAATGATCTTATTTTGTACTGTTTGGTCGATCTGCACCTGGGCCACCGCGGTGGGAACCTTTTGCGTGCGGAACACCCGTTCCGAAACGATGCCTTCCTCCCGCATCAACTGCCGGAACGCGTCTGCGTTGGCATCCTCTCCCAGCATACCGATCATCTCAGTTTGAACCCCGAGCCGCTGGAGCGCCACGCACTGATTGATCCCCTTGCCCCCCAGGTGCACGTCCAGGCTGCTGCCCAGCAAGGTTTCCCCTTCCGCCGGGAAGCGCTCCACATTGACCACCATATCCACCACAAAGCTGCCCACTACCGTCACCGCGGGCTGTGCAACCGTCTCTTCCGGCGCGTCCTCGGCGCCCGCCAGGGATGCGCCCAACGCCCCGCCCGGATGGTATCTATAAAAGTCATTCCGAGTAAAGCCACGCATTTTTGACAGGGTGCAGGCCAACGCATCGCCCAGCACCAGCGTCAGCGTACTTGACACAGTGGGGGCCAAGTCCAGGTGATCCGCCTCCGGCAGATCGGGATAAAGCAGCAGGTAATCGCAGGCGCCGGCCAGCTGGCTGTCCGGATTGCTGGTCATGGCTATTGTTGTACAGCCAATTTTCTTTAAAAAGGGGATATCCCGCGTAACCTCCATTGTATTTCCGCTGTTAGAGATCAGGATCACCACGTCATGTTTCTCGATCATCCCCAGATCACCGTGGACTGCTTCGGCCGCGTGCACAAAGAAACTCGGGGTTCCGGTGCTGGAAAAGGTGGCCGCCAGCTTTTCCCCAATATGGCCCGATTTCCCAATGCCCATAAACACAATCTTTCCCCGGCATTGGCTCAATACCCGCACGACGGCGTTGTACTGCTCGTTTGTCCCCTGGATCATGGACGCGATCGCTTTCATTTCCGTGTCCATTACCTGAATTAAATTCTCTTTAATCACTGTTCTTCGTTCCTTTCTGCGCCCGAACCAATCAAACCGTCCCTTTTTTGAGGATCAGATTCCCGTACAGGGCGCGCTCGCCGGTGGCAACTACAGCATAGGCGGATCTCGCCTGATCGTAAAACGCAAACCGTTCCACAGGCTTCAGATCCCCCTGAAAGCCATGCTTCTTCAAAGTCTCCGCGTACTCAGTTACCACGGCAGGTACGCTGCCGTCATCTGTCTCCATGTAAAACACGCTGTACTCAGCCGCTGTATCCAGCGGGAACAGATCCAGCACCGCGTCCAGCAGCGGCTGAATCTGATGCCCGTCCTCACGCACGACCCTTTGGCTGCAGGAATGGGACGGGAAATTCCCATCCGCAAACACGATCTCGTCCCCGTGGCCCATCTCACACAGCACCTTCAGCAGTTCCGGGCTAATGAGCCCCGAAATCCCTTTCAGCATACTACCGCCTCCCTTCGCGCAGCGCCGGGATCCATGTTGTAACGCCAGCCGTCCGGGCCGCCGGCCAGGCCAAGCCAAGCCCTCATCCGCGCCTCGCCTTCCTCCAGGCGCTCCACCCGTTCCCGCTCCGCCTGGGTCAGCAGCGCCTCATCCTTCGATCGGGTTACGGTTGTCACGTCAAAGCGCTTACGCTGCAAATAATATTTTGCCACAACAGGATAGGCCGGGGTCTCAATTTCCGCCTGGCTGGACAGCCACTGCTGCACCTGCTCAGCCCTTGGGTCATTTATGTGCCCACACAGCCAATCGTATAGGTCAATGTGAAAGTTTCCCATAACCCCGTTGTACCCCGCATAGCCCAGCCGCAGGGATTCCAGCAACGTCTGCGTATTGGCGTTGTACAAACGGAGCGGACTATTTCGGACAATCTCGGCCCGCTGCCGCTGCACAGCGGCGTCGCAGCTCACATCCTTCAGGAACCTTATCCGCCCAGTCTCCGCACACCACGCCAGTTCCTCATCGCTGAGCAGCCGCTTAAACGGATAGGGGCACTCATAAAAGCCAAACTCCACATCGGGCAGGGCGTCTAAAATCCGGGAGGTATTGGCTGTGAATACGTCCATCCCATCGTCCAGTCCCGCCAAGCGGTTGGTCACCAGCACCATAGCGTCCGCGCCGACCTGCGCAAGCTCCTTCAGCTCCCGGAGCTGCTGCGCCGGGTCATCCGCCGTATGGCCGGATATCACACAGGAGGCCTTTCCGTCCGTCTCAGACAGGACAATTTCCGCCAGAGCCAGTTTTTCCTTCAATGTCAGAAAAAACATTTCCGAGCTTTGACACACGCCAAAAATTCCGCCGCTTCCCATCTCTACCAAACGTCTCGCGGCCATGCGGTTGGCTTCCAGATCGAGGCCTCCGTCCGCCTGAAACAGCGTAATAATCGTCGGCCATGCCCCTCCGTTAATTGGTCTCTTCATGCTTATCCTCCACCCTCCGTCCGCTGTCCCTCAACAGCACGCCATCCTTTTTTCTTCTGAATTGTGATAAATACGCCCAGGCCAGCCGCGGCATCGCCTGATCCACGGCATGGGGCAGATCCTGAACAATGGTGTAGTTATAAAGGTTTTCCCCTGTATCCGCCGCATAGAAACGGTGGGTGGTAAAGCGGCCTTCCGGGTAATTAGGACGTTTCCCACTGTGATCCACGCGCTCCCCTTTTACGCCAATATCGCACTCGGGCACACTCCACATACGCCGCTGGGGGATACCATTGAATTCTTTCCAGAAGTTATACTGCCGATATTGGTTATGAGACTCCTTCACAGGGTACTCAAAATCCCGTGTGCCATACACATACCACACCGGCATACGGTAATCATACCGGGCCTTCACCTGGGCGCTGAGCGTCCGCACCGCCTCCGGCTGGCTGTACCGGCTGTTAAAGGGCGCGATTGCGGCCAACAGCTCCGGGTGTATGGCGGCAAAGCTCTGCGTCATACCGCTTCCATTGGAAAAACCGCTCATATAAATTCGCTCCGGGTCAATAGGAAGGGTCTCCTTCAGATGGGCGATCAGTGCCAGCAAATAATCGACATCGCTGTTTTTCCCAGTCTCCAGCCCCGAATTCCATGCCCGACCGGCGCTTGCCAGGGCGAACACAGTAATGAATCCGAATTCTTCTCCAACCTCATACCAGCGCGTCTGCTCCGCCACATAGAGCGGATCGCAACCACCGCCATGGAGTACCAGCAATAGTGGGCGCAGCGTGCGGCTGTCCTGTTCCATGCAGGAAGGCAGAAATTCATACCAGGTATGCGCAAGGGCACCGTTGTCCCCCAAGGAACAGTCGTCTTCATGGGCTTCCACTCGGAAATCCTTCAGATGCAGGCGGTCTGTCACGACGCCGGCCGGTTCACTGTTCCACCGCCGGGTGTTGGAGAAAAACCGCCGCCACACCATATGGAGGTATTCCCTGGTACAACCATCCGCCCCGTCATCCACAACTGTAACGATGGCCGGGTTTTGGGGATTTCTACGAACACATAGGCCATCCTCCTCCAAAAACTCCGTCCCTCCGTTGACACGCTGGAAATACGCCTTCGCGTCCGGGGACGCCCCAACCAGCCACGCCGGGACACAGACCGGCTCCGCCTGCTTCAGCCAGCCCTGCTCAAATCCCCCGTCAAACGTGAGCAGTCCGGCGATCTGAGTGGGATTATACGTCGCGTAGGCATGAACCATGGAAGCCGCTTCCCGATCCGCCCCGATATAATAGAGGAGCGTGGGGTGGCACCCCCGGCCGTCCGTGTCCGTCCCCCGGGTGATATCCTGCTGCATATCATATAGCAGCTTTAAATCGTCCTGCAGCCCGGCATCACAGCGATAATTCCACCCGGATGGCGCTGGGTTCGGAAAGGCCACAATCAATGCGGTCTGATCTGCCAGTTCCTTCAGCCCATTATAAAGGAGCTTCCGCGCCGACTCCAGGGAGTCATCCGCCCGCAGCACCACAATCAGCGCCGTCTGAACCAACGCATGATTCTTCGGGAGATTGGAATAGACATAATAGCTTCGCTCCTGCCCAAGGCTGTCCCGCTTCCTGCCCACCTTGGCCAGCTCCAAGCCGATCTCACCCGGTTGGTAAACAACCGAGCCGTTCTCTGCCCTGGAATACTGCTTGAAAAAACGATATTCCATCTCAATCTGCCGCGTATCTACCGCGTGGGGAAGCTCCCGCGCAAACGTGGCGTTGACCCGCCCCAGTTCGCCGTCCACCCTGCCGCCGGAATACCAGCTCAACGTGTCAAAGCGCCTGTCCGCGCCCCACACGGCCCGTTTATCCGCCCGCATCGGAAAGCGCTCCTCCGGCGCGGAAGGATAGGGTTCTTCCGCAATGCCATTGTAAGCCAGCAGCAGCTCAACCGTTTTCCAGCTGGTATCCTCCTCCCGGATCGGCCAGCGGCCCTCCGCATAGCCGGAAGCACAGAACACCGGCATACCAAGCCCCTTTTCCATGGCCCGCCGGATCTTGCCCTCAAGCTGGTACCGCTCCTTGTGGGGCGCCATCTTCGGGTCGTCGCTGAACAGCACCCCCAGGTAGCCGCTGTTTGGGGCGATGGCGGCAAATACCTCCGGATTGGCAAGGCCAAAGGCGATGGTACTCATGCCTCCGTGAGAAAACCCGCTTAGATAAATTCTGGAACGATCAATAGGGTATTCCCTGCAAAGAAACTCCACCAGGGCCAGAATATACGCCTCATCGTCCGGCAGTTCCGGATCCATGCCCGGATTCCACAGCATATCCTCCCGGGAACACTTGGGAAACGCCACCACAAAGCCCTCCCGTTTGGCAATCTCATGCCAGCGGGTCTGCTCCGCGTGGTAGAGGGGATCTGTCCACGCCCCATGGAGCGCGATGACCAGCGGGCACGCATCGCCCAAGCGCCCGGCCGGCGCATACTCATACCATGTATGGGGCCTTCCTCCGTTGTCCCCAAGGGAGGTGTCATCCACGTGGGCAATAAACCCTTCCGCCTCAAAATCCACCCGGGGCATCAGCGTGCCAGTGGGGCCGTTGCGCCAGCGGCGGACAGGCCGGAACACCTCATAATAGGCCCGGCTGACAATCTGCCGCAGACTTCCGGCTTCGATCCCGGCGATCACGGTTTTGGCCCAGGGGCAGCCCTGATTCATTTCCTCCGCCATGGCGTTGATTTCCGCGCTTCCTTGATAGATCATCATCGGCACCGGGGCCTTTGCCATCCCCACGCCGCCCTTTTTGGGCTCGACCGCCAGAAGCCCAGCCTGGCGCACAGGATGGGCACGGCCATAAGTCAGCAGCAGATCCGCGCTCACGCCAAAACCGATATGATAAATCAGGGAGTTATGGCACGGCAGGGAGACCGCTTTTTGATCCAACGCCCTGTAAAAGCTGTCAATCAGCCTTTCCCCATCCGCATAGCCGTTCTCCGATAGAAGAAAGGCCACCACCAAATGGTTGTCCTCCGCCAGTTCCCTTAACCTGGCCAGCGCGAAGATTTTCTCCGCTTCGTTCGCGCTGCCGCTTTCCGGCAGTACCAGAAGCAGACTGGTCTGCACTGGGGCATAGGTTCCCCCTTTCGGCTCATAGGTCAAAAGATTTCCGCTTATTTCCCCGTCCAAAAACTGATCCCGAACCAGTGAACCCGCATATTGCCCATACCGGCTGATTAAGTCCATTCCCCTCGCTCCTTGTTCATTATTATTAAACCTATTTCATCTATTTAAGATGGTATCACGTATCCCGCGTTCTGTCAAGCCTTTTTTCGTCAAGATGCTCATTTTCCCTGCAATAAATCCTTATGAGAGCGGTCACTTTTTACTTGACAAATTTTCCATATTGAGTAACATATAATTAGTTCATAAATGATAAACATTTACTTATAAAACGATAGGAGTGTTCGCAATGCCGGAAAATACCATCACCGACAGCAGGATTAAGGTTAAGTCCCTTTACAAAAGTATGCAGCTCCTCTCCTATTTCGATCAGACCCACCCGGAGCGCGGCATCTCGGAGCTTGCGGAATTGTCCGGTATGCTGAAAAGCTCCGTACATAATTCGGTTTCCACATTTGAAGCGTGTCGTGTGCTGTGCCGCAATCCTAAAACGGGGAAATACCAACTGGGCACCAAGGTTTTGGAATACGCCAACGCATATTCCGCCAACAACACCATTGACATGATCCTTCAGCCCTATATGGATGAGCTGGCGGAACAGATAGGGGAAACCATCCATTTTGCCATTCATGACCGAATAAAAGTGGTCTATATCCGTACCGCCGTACCTGCCAGCCAGCTCAGCGGATTCCGCAGTATCCGCGGCACCACTGCCGATATGCACTGCACCGGCGTAGGCAAGGCAATGTTGGCCTTCCTTCCAGAACCTATTATTGAAGAAGCCGCCGCCAACCTGACGCAGTATACGCAGAACACCATTGCAACCCGCCAGGAACTGCTCAAAGAGCTGAATGAAATTCGGGAGCAGGGCTATGCCATTGACAATATGGAACATGAATATGGAGTAAAGTGTGTGGCCGTCCCGCTGTTTAATACACAGAACGAGCTTCAAGGGGCCATAAGCGCCACCGGGCCATCACTGAGATTTACGCCGGACAAGATCCTGGAGTACTCCCAGCGGTTGGCTGCCATTGCCCATGCCGTGCGCGATCAACTGGTGTAAGCGCCCCGTGCCCGAGCCGCGGAGAAAGCAAAATACGTTCCAGCGTCAAACAAAAGCATATGACAAAGGGGGCAGCTTGCCAGCTGCCCCCTTTGTTTGTTAATCATGAAAGTTATTCGTGAAAAATGAACGAGCACTACACTAAGACCGCGCCGCGATTCAGTTCCCATTCCCCCAGACAAGGGACAGCAATTCAGCAAACCCATCGCAGTAGGCATGGAGCATTTCCACGCCTTCATAGGGCAAAAGCGTCCCCCTCAGGCTGTGCCGCTTTCCTCCCGCATAGTTCATATCGTACCGGGGAGCCGGAGTATAGCCTGCCATTGCGGCCTTTTCATCGCAATTCATGTCAATAAAGAACAGATCCTCATAAGGCAGGATCTGTCTTACCGCCTGCGCTAAGCCTACAAAGGATTCGGCATTTGCCCCGGCGAAGGCAACATTCCCCAGCACAATGAGGTAAAAACGCATCACGGTATCCTCATATTCCACCGGCAGGCCAGGTGCTTGGGGCGGCGATCCCGGCGGAAGCTGTTTCACCCGCCTGACTGTGCGGTAGACCACCTCCGACTTTAAAGAAAATTCTGTAGAAAAGTGGGTAATACCGTTGTAAATATCCAAAATTTCCAGCGCCTGAACCATCGCAAGCTGGCGCGCCAATGCAATGGCATCCGGCTTATCCATTATATAGGTTTCCTGATAAAAGCGGCCGGAATCATCCACCTGCGGCCACATCATCCCGCTATGCAGATAGGTATTTTGATCCCCCGCGCCGCCAATGGCCCAGATAGGGACACAGCCTTCTATCGCGTTGGTCAACGCCTGCTCTATATAACCCGCCACATCACCGCCGGTCAGACGAATGGGCAATCCCACTATGCCGCCAAAAAACGACCCGGCATGGCAATTCCCGTTTGTCAACAGCGCAATCGCGTCCCCTTCGATGGTGTCTACCCGCAATACGGAGATGCTCCGCCGGGTAGAAGCGTTGCGATCTCCTGTCCCCAACGGGCCCACCGGCGTGTTCCAATCCCGGTTTACACTCAGCCCGCTAACTCCATGGCCCACGCCGATCCGAGCCGGGCGCAGCGTGGCAAACGCTTCTGTTACCGCTGCAAATGCCTGATCATGGACAAAATCCGTCCACGCCTGAAGCCCCGGCCCGGGTTCCTTCGGCGGCATCCCCGGCAGCTTGGAGGTTGTCATGTCTGGAACCATGTGGTTGTGGGTGCAGCTATAAAACACACATTTTGGGTCTACCGAAAACCGCTCACAGATTTTCTGTGTCAGCCTTTCCCCAAAGGTCATAATCAGATCCCCGCCAACATGAACCAACGCCTGCCCCGCCCCATCGGAAAACACCAGCGCCTGAACAAAAATGTCGGAAATCGGGGCGGTGTGGGGTTTTTTTGCCGACTGGTTAAACGCGTCAATCAGTTCCTCTGATGGTGTGATGCAGCGGCGGGCCGCGGAAGCATACAGCATAGACATAATCAATCCCCCCCCATAATCAAAGTATAGAAGCGTGTTCCTCTCCCTTTCCCGGCAAGTCCCGGTGGACACAGGCGGGAAAGCCCCCCGGCCCGCTGGTACAGCTCCAGGATATCAAGGCCCTGCACACTGGATAGGTAGCCGCACAGCATTCGGGCCCCTTCCAGGCTGATGCCGGCCTGTTCCAGCCTGACACCGCCGCCGGGTTGAAATACCGGGAAACTAAAGCGGGGCTCAACCAACGGCCGCACCTCTTTGGACGCTTGGGATGCGTAGAGGCAAACACAACCCAGCCGTTTTTCCACAAAACGCATAACCGCCCCCGCCAGATCGCCGGAAACCCCCGCGGTTTCCGGCAGGACGCTGGACTGGACATCATAGTCTGTCAACACCGCCACAGGCCGCCCATCGGCGCCATCCAGCCGTACCAGGGACAGCTCCTTTGACACAGGGCGGGCAAAATCCGGCATATCCGCATAGCCTGCGGGTGTGTTCCTTCCCATCCAAACATTGATGTCGCTGCTCCCTACAGCACAGCCGATCCGGCAGGGCATTAGCGCTGCCGCCGCCTTTTCGGCACAGTCCAGGGCTGCCGGCAGCAGCGCCCCCTCCAAATCCCCTGCCGGAAAGCGATGGTTCTGCGTCACCGACAGATGACAGCAGCCCTCCAGTATGTTAAACGCCTCCCCTACTTTCTTCCGGAGCCGATCCGCGTCAGGCAGTTCCAGGCATTCAAAGTTCAGGAACACCGCCATGCGGCCTGACGTCCCATCCTTCAGCACCGCACAGCGGACAGACACCGCCTCGTCCCCATTGTCGGGGTTTATGCGTACCTTTGCCGCACCCGCAGATAATAATGCTTCCACAGATTGTCCCTCCTTACTATTTTAACTGGCTGCTTCTCCCCCCACTGGGGATTTTTCCTTGACCAACAAAGCGCGCTTCCGCCAGAAACCGCCGAAAAAGTAGATGCTGTTGATGATCGCGGGGGCGAGTCTCGCCATAGCGCTGCCCAGCCAAAAGCCCACCACCCCCATTCCAAAGGTGTTGGCAAACAGGAAACTCAGCCCAATTCTCAGCACTACGCCGTCCAAAAGTCCATTGATCAGTCCAAGCGTGGTAAATCCGGTTCCTGTCACCATGCCTCCGCAGGGCCCCATGAAAGCAGAGAGGAAAAACGCCGCAATCGATGTCCGCAGAAATATCACACCATACTCAATTACCTCCGGCGTGGGATCAAACAGACCAATCAACTGCCTTGGAATGGCCAGGGAAATGATCGTATTCAGCACAAATATCGCCATAGTCAGCGTCAAACCCGCATAGACCACCTGCTTGGCGCGCTCCTTTTGACGTGCCCCCAGGTTTTGGCCGATCATGGCGCCGCAAGAGGTATTGATGCTGAGTACAAAAACATTGAGAAATTGCTGGATCTTCTGTCCAATGCCGTTGGCAGACGAGACACTCAGGCCATAATCATTGATGAAGGAGTTGACGTAAAGCAAGGAAAAGTGGATCGCGGAAGACTGAACCACCAACGGGATGCCAAGGCGCAGAATTTGCCGGAAAATATCCCTACTGATCCAAAAACTGCGGGGAAGAAAATCGAAACCGATCTCATCTCGTTTTTTCCACAGATGACGGATTGCGGCCAGGAAAGACACCGCCTGGGAGGCCACTGTGGCCCATGCGGTTCCAGCGGCGCCCCATTGAAATACCGCGACAAAAATCGTATCCAAAACCACATTGGTCACAGCAGCGACAGCCACAAAGATGAGCGGCCGTGTAGAATCCCCAATCCCTCTGAGAATCGCACAGGCCGCATTATAGCCAAAAATAAACGGTATTCCAAGGCAGCAAATAAACAGGTAGTCCCGGCTGTCTCGAACCGCTTCCACAGGTGTGTTCATCAGGGCAATAATCTGGCCGGAAAAAATCATGCTTCCCACCATGCAGACAATAGAAATAAAGCCCAACATGGTGAATAGCGTTCCAACCGTCCTTGACACCCCCTCCCGATCCCTTGCCCCAAACTGCTGCGAGACCAGGATTTGGCTCCCCTGGGAAAATCCCATCCCCACTGAGGTAAGCAGTGTTGTAATCTGTCCACCCATATGGACTGCCACAGTTCCTGTGCTGACCACAAACTGCCCAATGATAAACATATCCACCAAATTGTATAAGTTTTGAATTAGATTTGCAAGGACAATAGGAATCGCAAACAGTAAAAGCGTTTTAAAAATGCTGCCTTGCGTTAAGTCCCGGCTTCCGCGAGCCTGGGCTGACTGGCCCATATGTACCGCTTCCTTCCTCAATTAGCCGATATTTCCCATTACGTCTTGATTATAACATCAAAATTCATTATTGTCAAATCTATTTCATTTAATTTGAACTGCCTGCACAACGGAACTGCTGCTACAGATCAAAAAGGTGAAGGCAACAAGAATAAGGATGCGCTTTGATGGAGAATATCCATCGGGGTTTTCAGGAAACCTTACAGCCGTCTTTTCCCTACCCTGGTTCCTTTTCCCGTAAATCTATCTTATATTCGGCCCCTTTCACAAGGCGAAGGCCGCTTACCCTTACGGATAAGCGGCCTTCGCCTTGTTTGGCAGGTCATCTTTGATGTCGTAGTTCATGTTCATCAGGCTGCGGATGGATTCCACGCCGTCGGTAATATTGCCGCCGCCGTGGATGGTGTGCTTGATGACGCTGCTGGCCACGGCGGAATTCACCATGTCCATGGCCTTGCATCCATTCATCATGGCATAGATCAGGCCGCTGGCAAAGGCGCCGCCGCCGCCCGCCCGGTCCAGGATATTAAAGGTGAACAGCTTGCTCTCAAAGGTGTGCCCTGATGCCACATATAGGCCATCAGGCTGTTTTCGCTGCCGCTGTGGGCATAGCGCACATGACGGGCGATGCACTTCAGGCTGGGGTAGCGCTCCACAAAATGCTGGAACACCTCATCCTGCTGCTCATAGCTGGGCTGGAGGGGTACGCCGTCCTTCCAATTCACTTTGCCTTGGGTGTGCTCCTGATCTTCAGTTATGGACATCACTGGCCCTAATTTCTAACTTCCCCCATTATCGGGGCTGGGCTTACCTTGACAAGCACCTCAGGGTGGTATAAAATAAAACTATATCAAAAATCCAGCCGGCTGCAAGGGCAGGGTTTTGGTAAATGAACAAGGAAAAGGTGAGGAATGATGAAGCATTTACCCTGGAAGAAGCTCGTTTCCCTGCTCACCGGGCTGGCGCTCTGCCTATCCCTGATCGCCGTGCCCGCCATGGCGGCCGCCGTGCCTACGGCTGACGAGCCCTTCATCAATGTCTCGGAGGACGGGGGCGAGAATTACATCAGCCTGTGTGATTCCCGCACCTTCAGGGCTGCCGTCCCGGTGGACATGACCGAGTCGGAGGCCAAGGCCGCGGCCGACAGCATCGTCTGGTCGCTGGTCTACGACGAGAGCTCCGATTACATCGACACGACCCTGTACCCCAACCACACCAAGGGCGGCCCCCTGGCCGACTGGAAGAACCGGGACGGCGAGAGCCCGCTCTTTAAGGACATCAAAACCGAGGTGTCCACCCAGAATGGCAAGGTCTGCCTGGTGGTGACCTTCACCAACAACTACTACTATGACCAGTATCACGACCTGCCCAGCAACCTGCGCAGCTACCAGACAAACGGCGGCGTCTACCTGGATCTGTGCGGCTGGTTCACCCTGACCGCCGCCAAGGCCGACGGCACCGAGCTGGGCAGCGTGGACGGCATCAAGATCACCCCCTACGACGACTTCCACACCATGCGCGAGATCTACGCCAGCATGGATGAGCTGGTGGACTTCGCCAGGAAGAACACCGACCTCTACGTGGTGAAGGAGAGCATGGGCAGGAGCTCGGGCGACAACGGCCTGGACAGCATGGATATGCCCTACCTCATCATCGCCAAGAGCCAGGCCGCCGTGAACAGGTGGAAGTCCATCAAGGCCGAGGCGGAGAGCGATCCCACCGGCCTGATCAGGAAGATCGAGAACGGCACCCTGGGCGACTATCAGGTGCCCGTACTCTTCTCCAACATCCACTCCAACGAGACCGCCGCCCCCGACGGTGTGCTGAACTTCGCCTGGCTGCTGGTGAACGCCGCCGCCAGCAAGGAGGGCGCCATTGACTACAAGAACCTCACCGGCTTTACCAAGGAAGGCGAGGCCGCGCTGGCCGAGCAGCTGGGCCCCAAGGGTGTGGAGGGCAGCATCGCCGTCCCCGACCTGGTGAAGGACAGCGCCACCTACCTGGGCTACATCAAGGGCCGGTTTGCCGCCGACGGCAGCCTGGGCGACGGCACAGCCATTCAGGGCTTTGCCAATTACGACAGCACGTCCACAAAGCTGGATCTGGAGAAGTACTACACCGTGGAGAACGTCACGGTGGACGTGGATGAGCTGCTGGACGACGTGTTCTTCCTCATTGTTCCCGAGGAGAACGTGGAAGGCCGTACCTACCTGACCCGTACCTCCTCCGGCGGTTTCGACCTGAACCGCGACAACTCTTTCCAGACCCAGGCCGAAACCCTGAACATGACCCAGTTCATCGCCCAGTGGAACCCCGTGAGCTTCACCGAGTTCCATGGGCAGATCAAGCAGTTCCAGGTGGAGCCCTGCAATCCCCCCCATGAGCCCAACTTTGAGTACGATCTGCTGGCCGAGCACCTCATGGCCGGCGGCGAGGCCCTGGGCATCGCGGCGGTGGCCAACAACCCCGTCTTTAACAGCTACTCCACCCCCCAGCGCGATTATCTGACCTATAACGGCAAGAAGAACGCCGACGGCACCGACCAGGTGCAGTGGCTGGATCCCTGGGACGATATGTCCACCAGCTATACCCCGCAGTACTCCATGCTCCATGGCACCGTGGCCTACACGGTGGAGCTGCCCAGCCATAACGACGACGCTGTGGCCCTCGTGGTGTACGGCCAGTTGGGCCAGTCCAAGTATGTCGCCGACAACAAGGAGTCCTATCTGCTCAACCAGACCAAGATCTATGAGCGCGGCGTCACCAACTTCAACTCCAACGCTTATGAGCTGGTGGGCCAGTGGTTCTGCGACCAGTACGACGTGGAGGGCGCGGAGGCCGAAACCTTCCGTCCTGTGTACGATGGCGAAGGCCAGAACGGCAACTTCTATCCCGAGTGCTACATCATCCCCCTGGACGGCGCCCACCAGAAGAACCTGGACGCCGCCGACCAGATGGTGGAGTATCTGCTCCGCAACGGCGTGAAGGTGATGACCGCCGACAAGGCCTTCACTTATGAGGGCGCCGAGTACCCCGCCGGCACCGCCGTGGTGTCCATGTACCAGGCTAAGCGCAGCGTGGCCAACGGCGTGCTGTATGACGGCACCGTGATCACCGGCTGGCCCACCCTGTACTCCGAGGGCATCACCGCCTTCAACAAGACCCGCGGTTTCGACATGGTCACCTGCGCCGAGCCCGAGGCGTACGAGACCATCGCCGCCGCCTGCTCTGAGAAGACCAGCTGGACTGTGGCCTCCGACACGGTGGACAGCGAGCAGGCCATCCTGAAAAACACCTCCGAGGACGCCGTCGCCGCCGTCAATGAGCTGCTCAAGGCCGGCAGGGACGTGGCCCTCATCACTGCGGGCGACTACACCGGCAGCTTCCTGGTGGCTAAGGCCGACTATGAGAGCGTCTCCGGCAAATACCTGCTTACCGCCGCGGCCGTGGAGGGCGACGCCCCCGCCGCCCGGGCTCTGACCAAGGCCCCCGTGCTCTACATCGCGGGCGAGCCCAGCGACAACACCGCCGGCTTTGTGAACTCCACCCTGGTGTCCGGCGCGTATGCCTACAACTACGACCGCCAGTCCATGGGACTCATGGGCTTTGAGATCACCGGCGATCCCGCCAAGGCCGACCTGATCATCGGCGGCGCCGCCCTGGATGACGCCGCCATCGCCGCCATCAAGAACGGCACCGCCTACATCGGCTACGGCTCCGCCGCCGTCCGCAGCGCCGCCGTCCTTTTCCCCGAGGGTGCGTTTGTCCGCAAGACCGTCAGCGGCAGCGCCATGGACGCGCTGGGTTATGTGACCTATCCCACCAAGAGCCTGATCTCCGCCAGCTATGTGGCTGAGGGCGACGACATCATGTACGGCTATGGCGCGGGCTACTTCACCAAGATCCCCGACGGCGCCAAGATCCTGGTTCGCATGGACGGCTCCAAGGAGCTGATGGAGGGCTTCCTGCCCGCCGGCGACGGCCTTGAGGAGTTCAAGGACAACTCCATCCAGGCCTTCTCCTACCAGCAGGGCGGGATGAACGTGACCCTGTTCGCCAACACCCTGACCAACAAGGTGCACCAGCGCGACGAGTTCACCTTCATCGCCAACGCCGCCTTCTCCGCCGTGGCGGACATCTTCCAGGATGTGGCCTTCGACGAGTGGTACTTCGACAACATTAACGCCGTGAAGGACGCCAAGCTGATGAACAGCGTCGGCAACGGCTTCAATCCCAACGGCGCCGTGACCCGCGAGATGGTGGCCACCGTCCTGTACCGCGACGCCGGTGAGCCCGAGGTTACCGGCAATGATCTGGACAAGTTCACCGATGCCGGCAACATCTCCGACTGGGCCAAGGACGCCATGCTGTGGGCCGTCCAGAGCAAGGTGATCGAGGGCAGCGACAACAAGCTCAACCCCGAGGGGCTGGCGACCCGCGAGCAGCTGGCTGCCATCTTCTACCGCAACGCCAACAGGCCCTCTGTTGAGGGCAACGGCCTGGACGCCTTCACGGACCGCGGCAACATCTCCAGCTGGGCCGTTGACGCCGCCAACTGGTGTGTGGCCAACAAGATCATCAACGGCACCAGCACCACCACCCCCACCTTCTCCCCCAACAGTTTCACCACCCGCGCCCAGCTGGCCACCATGCTGCTCCGCTTCCAGGACGTAAAGGAGTAAGCATACAGGCCGGTCGGCACATATGGAAATGACAGCGCCCGCCGGTTGGGGCGGCTTCCTTACGGGAGCTGCCCCAACGGCGGGCACTTTCGTCGATCCGTATTCTTATTTATGATAGAGCTGCTGGTTGCGCTGATACTTGGGGGTGCTGGTCAGCCGCAGGCCCAGCCTGGCGTAGGTTCCGCTGTCGGCGGCGGTGAGGATGACGGAGGAGTGGGCCTCGCAGTCCCGGAGCCTGTCCAGGCTGTCCAGTGCCCGGGCCGCCAGGGGCAGGGTGGCGGTGGAGATGGCCAGGGCGATGAGCGCCTCGTCGCTGTGCAGACGGGGGTTGCGGCTGCCCAGGTGGCCCACCTTCAGGGCCTGGATGGGCTCGATGGCCTCCCGGGTGATCAGGTGCTCCTTTCGCTCGATGCCCGCCAGCGTCTTCAGGGCGTTGAGCAGGGCGGCGGCGGCGGCCCCCATCAGCTCGGAGGTCTTGCCCACGGCGATCCGGCCGTCGGGGAGCTGGATGGCGGCGGCGGGCTCCCTCCGCCGCTCCTCCATCTC
>CAZSWC010000023.1:0-27572 GCA_964610665.1 uncultured Lachnospiraceae bacterium | reverse complement strand
AATGCGGAAGATGGGACTTGAACCCACACGCAAATACATGCACAAGATCCTTAGTCTTGCCTGTCTGCCAATTCCAGCACTTCCGCATCTGTTATGTATTACTTTCGCAACACAAGTAGTATAATAACATTAGAAAATAAATTCGTCAAGTGCTTTTTAATAAAAAATTAAGGAAAAAATAAGATATCCTATTTTGCCTTTCTAAATTTTCATGATATAATACGAGGAGAAAGGAAGAGAAGCAAATGAAAAAGTATTTATTTAGTTTGTGTTTTACACTATTTTTATTATTGGCTTTCCCTGTCTGTGCAAAAGAAGCAGAACCTTTGAAAGGAACTGCAGTGGTAAACGTTGATAAATTAAATGTTAGAAGTGGACCTTCTAAAGAATATGAAAAATTGGGCACTTTGACAAAAGAAGTGACAATAGAAATAAAAGGGATAGTGGAACCGGATTGGTATGTGATAGACTTTGAAGGGGAAGATGGCTATATTAACAGTGAATATGTTATTTTTACACCGGAAGAAGAAATAGAGAGCGGGAGTGGAGCAGAGACTCAAAAATATATTATTATGGCATTAATTGTGCTGATCCTGATTATAAGCGGTGTTGCAGTTTATACATTTATAAATATGCAGAAAGAGGGAGAGGAAGACGAAGAGGAGAAAGAGGAACTTCCGGTAGTAAGCCATGACGATACGAATATGCATTTAGGAGAAGTAACTTACGATACTTATCGGATAGACATTGACCCGAAATATTTTGAAAAAACGACAATAATTCCACAACCGGAATCTATTTGGAATGAAGAAGAAAACCAAAAAACGGAATCGTTTCAAGAAGAAGCTGCTGCAGAAATGGGCGTGGTTGAACAGGTGAAAACCAAAACGGAGATTAAAAATCTGGATTCAAAATTAGAACAGGCATCTGCTCAGATTGCCGCTTTACAAAAAGAGGTGGAAGAGTTGAAAAAAAGCCAGACAGGGTCTATAATATGAGTGAAGAAATGCCGATATGCTTTTTAGAAAAGAATATCATTTTATATAAAATAGTTTGGTAGAAAGGAAGGGATTTTATGAATATTAATCTTAGTGGATTAAAACAGGATTATAGTTATTTATTTTCTGGTATGAACAGTAGTTCCGGAAGCAGTGGTAATTTATTAAGTTCTATTAATCTGTCTGATTATAACAGCATCAAGTCCGGGACTTATGGTAAATTACTGAAAGCTTATTACAAGAAAACAGAGACAGATACTACAGCTGCTGCCAATAAAAAGGATGATAAGACAAAGACAGAAACAACGGTGGCAAAAGAATTGAAGCAGGTTCAGACAGAGGCAAATGCTTTGAGAGATTCTGCAGCTGTATTAATGCAAAGAGGAAGTAAATCGGTCTTTGCTGCAGAGGATACGGAAAAGATATATTCAGCAGTGGCAGATTTTGTCGAAGATTATAATGCTTTGATGGAGAAGGGAATGAAGTCGGATTCGGATAGTGTTGTAAATGGGGCAGAAGGTATGACACGTCTTGTAAAAGGCTACGAAGATTCTTTGAAAGAAATAGGAATTTCTATAAACAAAGATAATAAATTAGAACTGGATAAAGAAACTTTTATGAATTCAGATATGAAGAAGGCAGAAGATTTATTTAAGGGAAATCGTTCTTTGTCTTATCTGGTATCTATAAGGGCTGTATCCATTGCAAACACAGCATACAGTGAAAGTAATAAGTCAAGCCTTTATAACGGCAACGGAGGATATCAGGCACCTTCGACAGGAGATTTGTTTAGCAGCATTATTTAACAGTTTTTTGTAATTACATAAAATTGTCGTTGGGGAATGAATAAAACGTTGGTAAATTTATTTGAAATATATGCCATTTTGCTATTGACAAAATAAAGTTGAACGTATAAAATATAATCTGTTCGCAGGAGTGGCGGAATGGCAGACGCGTACGGTTCAGGTCCGTATGGTAGCAATACTGTGTGGGTTCAAGTCCCATCTCCTGCATAGATGTAGAACAGGCGAAGCCAATGTTTGGGTTTCGCCTTTTTTATGGGAAAATATTTTGGAATATAAATGCAGCTATGTTGTAGTAAAATGTAGTTGTATTTTATAGGATAGAAGAGAAGGTCAGGGGAGTGAAGCTTCTGCCCCTGGGTTTGCACTTTGAAGCAAGGTGCAGGCAATTTTAATGGAAGCATTAGGAGGAAAAGAATGAAATACGACGTAATTATTGTAGGTGCCGGACCAGGGGGAATCTTTGCTGCATATGAACTCACGAAGCAGAATCCGGATTTGAAGATTGCTGTTTTTGAAGCAGGACATGCATTGGAAAAAAGAAAATGTCCTATTGATGGAGACAAAGTAAAAACCTGTATTAAATGTAAAAATTGTTCTATCATGAGTGGGTTTGGCGGTGCTGGTGCATTTTCAGATGGAAAATATAACATTACCAATGATTTTGGTGGTACGTTATATGAATACATTGGAAAGAAAAAAGCATTGGAATTGATGAATTATGTAGATGATATCAATATGAAGTATGGCGGAGAAGGAACAAAAATGTATTCTACTGCCGGAACAAAATTTGATAAAATCTGTATGCAGAATAAATTAAAGTTATTAAATGCGTCCGTACGTCATTTAGGAACGGATATTAATTACGTGGTTTTGGAAAATATTTATAATGATTTAAAAAATACAGTAGATTTCCATTTTGATTCTATGGTAGAACATGTAGAAAAGAATGGAGAGATGTATGTTATTGAATGCAATGGTGAAAAGCATGAATGTGACCAATGTGTAATTTCAGTAGGAAGAATCGGAAGCAAATGGATGGAAAAAGTTTGCGAAGAAATGAAGATTCCGACCAAGTCTAACCGTGTAGACATTGGTGTTCGTGTGGAATTGCCGGCGGTAATTTTCTCACATTTAACGGATGAGTTATATGAGAGTAAAATCGTATATCGTACAGAAAAATTTGAAGATAATGTACGTACTTTTTGTATGAATCCTTATGGTGCTGTAGTAAATGAAAATACCAATGGAATCGTAACGGTAAATGGTCACAGCTATGAAGACCCGAAGAAGCATACGGAAAATACAAATTTTGCGTTATTGGTAGCAAAGCATTTTTCAGAGCCTTTTAAAGACAGTAATGAATATGGGGAAAGTATTGCCAGATTGTCCAATATGTTAGGCGGCGGAGTTATTGTGCAGCGTTTTGGTGATTTGGTACGTGGACGAAGAAGTAATGTAAATCGTATTGAAGAGGGCTTGGTTCGTCCGACACTGGCAGCCACACCGGGAGACTTAAGTCTTGTGTTGCCGAAAAGAATTTTGGACGGCATTATTGAAATGATATACGCATTAGATAAGATTGCCCCGGGAACAGCGAATGATGATACACTTTTATATGGGGTGGAAGTAAAATTCTACAATATGGAAGTAGAAGTGGATGAGAATCTGGAATGTAAGCATAAAGGTCTGTATATTATCGGAGACGGAAGCGGAGTGACACATTCGCTGTCTCATGCATCTGCCAGCGGAGTTCATGTTGCAAGAAGAATTGCTGAAAAACAATAAACAATCATAGTCCAGTGAATGCTGCATCGTGAAAAGATATGGTATACTCTTTCCTGTAAAAAATCAGAAAAATAGGAGTGAATGTTATGGGCATGGATATGGGTGCAATGATGAAAATGATGGCGGCAAAGAAACAGTTTGAGAAAAATCATCCAAAATTTTTCTCTTTTTGCAAAGCTGCCTTTGGAAGAGGGGTGGAAGTAGATACTATTTTTGAAATCAGTGTTACCAAACCAAATGGGGAGAAAATGACAACAAATTTAAAAGTATGTCAGTCGGATTTGGATTTACTGAACAATCTGAAGGATTTGGGAAGATAATTTAGAAGAGAGCGAACTGGTATATACTTTGTGGGTTTAAAGTGATAAAATTTTTGCTTGTGATTTTTATGGTTAGTAGGTATAATATAGCGGTATATTATAAAAGAAGATGTTTTATGCTTCTGCCAGCGTTTTCAGAGAAAAATACGCAAAAGGAAGCATTGGAAGGAGTCGTATGGAAAGAGAACGTTTAGGAAGCCGCTTGGGATTTCTGCTTTTAAGTGCAGGATGTGCCATAGGAATCGGTAATGTATGGAAATTTCCCTATATGTGCGGTCAATATGGAGGAGGCGCTTTTGTATGTATTTATCTCTTCTTCTTGATTGTACTGGGAGTGCCGGTTATGACCATGGAATTTGCCTTAGGTCGTGCCAGCCGTAAAAGTCCCGTCAGATTGTATGGAGAACTTGCCCCTAAGGGAAGTAAGTGGTATATTCACGGATATTTTGCCATGGCAGGAAACTACATATTGATGATGTTTTATACCACTGTATGCGGTTGGATGGTACAATATTTTGTGGAAATGGCAAGAGGAAGTTTTACAGGAAAGGATGCGGCAGGGGTTGCCGGTGTATTTTCTGACATGCTGGCTAACCCACTGGTATTAACGATTTATATGTTAATTGTGGTAGCTGCCGGATTTGCAATCAATTCGTTGGGACTGCAGAATGGCGTAGAGAAGATAACCAAGGTTATGATGGTTGCGCTAATGATAATTATGGTAATCCTTGCCTTTAACAGTATTTTTATGGATGGCGGCAGGGAAGGACTGGAATTTTATTTAAAGCCGGACCTTACAAAGATGCAGGAAATCGGAATTGGCAATGTGGTTGTAGGAGCAATGAATCAGGCATTTTTCACCTTAAGTCTGGGAATTGGATCCATGGCTATTTTTGGCAGTTATATTGGAAAAGAAAGAGCCTTGTTGGGAGAGTCTGTTCATGTTGCCCTGTTGGATACTTTTGTGGCAATTTCTTCCGGATTGATTATTTTTCCGGCTTGTTTTGCTTATGGTGTAGAAGCAGACAGCGGACCAAGTCTTATTTTTATTACACTGCCTAATATTTTTAACCATATTCCTATGGGAAGATTGTGGGGAAGTCTGTTCTTTGTCTTTATGACATTTGCGGCATTCTCCACGGTAATTACAGTATTTGAGAATATTATTTCCTGTTCCTGTGAATTGTTTGGATGGGAAAGAAAGAAAAGCTGTCTGCTGAATGGGATTGCTATGTTTTTCTTATCTTTGCCATGTGTTCTTGGATTCAACCTGTGGAGTGGTTTTGAACCTTTGGGGGCAGGTACGGGAATAATGGATTTGGAAGATTTTATTGTGAGTAATCTTTTATTGCCGGGCGGTTCTTTAATTTATGTGTTATTCTGCGTAACCCGGTACGGTTGGGGCTGGGATAATTTTGTGAAAGAAGCCAACGAAGGAAGAGGAATGAAGGTAGCACAGTGGATGCGTCCTTATATGACTTATGTGCTTCCTGTGATTATTTTAATCATTCTTGTTATGGGACTTTTTTAAAGTCTGTTGACTGTCAGAAAAAATGAAAAAGGCAGATTTTTTGTAAAAGTGAAAGATAAATAAAGACAAACAGAGGATGGAGTATGAAGCCGGAAAATCGTACTGTCATAGTGAGAAGCAAAGGCAGAGTGTGGAAGATAGCAAACTGCCATGAAAAGCATTTAACAGATATTTTGCAGGAAAATCATATTTATGTTTCTAACCAGTGTCAGGGAAATGGTACTTGTGGAAAATGTAAAATAAAAGTGCTGAAAGGCGAGTGCGAAGTTACGAATGCAGATGCAGAACGATTGACCAAAGAGGAAATAGAACAGAACATTCGGCTGGCATGCAGAATCCTTGTGAAAAAGAATCTTGAAATTGAAGTTATGGACGATTCGGAAGAAGAGATTTTGGCAGAAAGTATCACTGTAGAAAAAAAGTCTGTTTCTGAAAAAGCCTGTTTTATTGCCATAGATATTGGTACTACCACTATAGCCATGGCATTAGTGGAAGAAAAAACAGGCAAGGTATGTGGTACCTATACTTCTTTAAATCATCAAAGAGTTTACGGTGCAGATGTTATCAGCAGAATCAAAGCTTCTAATGATGGAAAAGGGGAAGTGTTAAAGCAAAGTATCAGGGAAGATTTGTGGAAAGGAATTTGCAGCCTTACGGCAGATGTAAAATTTTTCAAGGAAAGAAGGAAAGCGGCTTCGGGGGCGAAAAGAACCATAACAGGCTGCATCATTGCAGGAAATACTGCAATGTTGCATCTTTTGATGGGATATTCTTGTGAAAGTTTAGGGAAAGCTCCCTTTTTCAGCAAGCATCTGGAACAGGAACAATGTACGTTAAGCGAGTGCATAGGTATATGGGTTAATAAAGAATATGCAGATATCCCGGTGGTAATACTTCCGGGAATCTCTGCGTTTGTGGGTGCAGATATTCTGGCGGATGTATTGGCATGTCCGGCATTTGAGACAAAGTCTGTTTCTCTGTTGCTGGATTTAGGAACCAATGGTGAAATGGTTATAGGAAATAAAGACAGAATGTGGGTTACGTCTGCTGCAGCGGGGCCGGCATTTGAAGGAGGAAATATAACTTGTGGTATGGCAAGCATTCCCGGAGCAATCAGTAAAGTAAAAATAAAAAATAATAAAGCCGTTGTAAGGACGATAGGTGTGTCAGAAATACCTCGTGGAATCTGTGGTTCGGGATTGATTTCTGCCATGGCAGAATTAAAAAGAAATAGGTTGTTGGATGAAAATGGATGTTTGAGGTATCCGTTTTGCGAAATGGGATATCCTTTATGGACTTATGAAAATGGAGAAAAGATTGCGGTATATCAGCAGGATATCCGACAGTTTCAGATGGCAAAAGCGGCTGTCAGAGCCGGAATAGAAGTTCTGATAAAGCAATATGGATGTAAGGCAGATGAGATAGGACAGGTTTATCTTGCGGGAGGCTTTGGAAAGGGTATTGCAGTGGAAGATGCCATAGAAACGGGGATTCTGCCAAAAGAATTTTTGGGAAAAGTATCCGCTATCGGAAATGGTGCTTTGGCAGGCTGCATTTTATATGGAAGAAATGCGAAAATTCATAGTATAAAAACCAAAGAGATACGCAGCAAGGCAAAAAATGTTTCTTTGGCAGAAACGGAAGAGTTTGAGGAAAAGTATTTTAAATATATGGAAATCTAAAAGTAGAATTTTGAAAAAGATAACAAAATGGAGGCACTATGAAAAAACAGCAAATTATTGAATGTTGGAAAAAATAGCTATACTTCGTCTTTTTGTTTTTTTTGCCAACAGGTTGAATAGCTTACTTTTATAGCACAGCATGAGTGCTTTTTCAAAAAAATATTACTTATACAGAAATTTTTTATATGTCAAGAGAAAACACTTGACACCTGCCTTTTTTTCTAGTATTATAGCAGAGTACGATTTGGGTACGAAGGTGAGAATATATGGAAAAGTTAGTAGAACAAGGTCTTTTGTATGATTTTTACGGAGAACTTTTGACAAAGCATCAGAGAGAAGTATATGAAGATGCTGTTTATCAGGATATGTCATTAAGTGAGATAGCTGAAGAACATGGAATTAGCAGACAGGGTGTTCATGATTTGATAAAACGATGTGACAGGCTTTTGCTTGGATATGAAGAGAAGCTTCATCTGGTAGAAAAATTCTCACACATTAAAGAAACGATTGAACAGATTGAAAGTCAGACCACTCAGAATGAGATAAAAAAACTGGCTGGAAAAATTTTAGAGGAACTGTGAATTATGGCATTTGAAAGTTTAACAGACAAGCTACAGAATGTATTTAAAAACTTAAGAAGTAAAGGTCGTCTTACAGAAGCAGATGTAAAACAGGCTTTGCGGGAAGTTAAAATGGCATTGTTAGAAGCCGATGTTAACTTTAAAGTTGTAAAGCAGTTTATCAAATCTGTGGAAGAAAGAGCTGTTGGACTGGATATTATGAATGGTTTGAATCCAGGGCAGATGGTTATTAAGATTGTTCATGAAGAAATGATTCGCCTGATGGGTTCTGAGACAACAGAGATTGCTTTTCAGCCGGGAAAATCTATAACAGTTATTATGATGTGTGGTCTTCAAGGTGCAGGAAAAACCACCACAACAGCCAAAATTGCCGGTAAGCTTATAAAAAAAGGTAAGAAACCGTTACTGGTAGCATGTGATGTGTATCGTCCTGCTGCGATTAAACAGCTGCAGGTTAATGGAGAAAAACAGGGCGTGGAAGTTTTTTCCATGGGAGAGAATCATAATCCTGTAAATATTGCAAAAGCAGCCATTGAGCATGCACAGAAAAATGGACATAATGTTGTAATTCTGGATACAGCGGGTCGTCTTCATGTGGATGAAGATATGATGCAGGAATTGGAAAATATTAAGAAGGAAGTAGAAGTTCATCAGACCCTTTTGGTGGTAGATGCCATGACAGGTCAGGATGCAGTAAATGTAGCCGGTGAGTTTCATTCCAGACTGCAGATTGATGGTGTGGTTTTAACAAAGATGGATGGTGATGCCAGAGGTGGTGCTGCACTTTCAGTTAAGGCAGTAACGGGGATTCCGATTTTGTATGTAGGTATGGGAGAGAAACTTTCCGATTTGGAGCAGTTTTATCCTGACAGAATGGCAAGCAGAATCCTAGGAATGGGTGATGTGCTTTCTCTGATAGATAAAGCGCAGGAAAATGTTACCATAGATGCTGAGAAGAGCAAAGATATGACCAGTCGAATGAAAAAAGGTAAGTTTGACTTTGAAGATTACCTGGAAAGCATGAAGCAGATGCGTAATATGGGAGGTCTTAGCAGCATTTTAAGCATGATGCCGGGAATGGGTGCCAAAATGGGCGATATTGAGTCTATGATAGATGAAAAGCAGATGGCAAGAACAGAAGCCATTGTACTTTCCATGACACCTGAGGAAAGAAAAAATCCCAAATTATTGAATCCCAGTCGGAAACATAGAATTGCCAAAGGTGCTGGGGTTGACATTGCGGTTGTAAATCGTTTTGTAAAACAATTTGAACAGAGCCAGAAGATGATGAAGCAGATGTCTGGCATGATGGGAGGAAAAAGAGGAAGATTCCGTTTTCCATTTTAATAGTTAAGAAAAGCAGTAAAACCGTTAATTGTGCCTGAAAGGATGCAAATGATGGTGCAGATTGTTGAAAGACAATCGTGCTTTTTAAAAATACAATAAAAAGATTCGGAGAAAAAATCTCCACAAATAAGAAAGGAGTCATTTAAAATGGCAGTTAAAATCAGATTAAGAAGAATGGGTTACAAAAAACATCCGGTATACAGAATCGTAGTAGCAGATTCCAGAGTAGCAAGGGACGGAAAATGTATCGATGAAATCGGAACATATAATCCAAATGTGGAACCAAGTGAAATTAAAGTTAACGAAGAATTAGCAAAAAAATGGTTAGCTAATGGTGCTCAGCCAACAGAAACAGTTGCTAAACTCCTTAAAGTAGCAGGAATCGTTAAATAAGTTATATTAAATTAACGAACTGGGAAATACGCTTTTGGAGGTGGATTATGAAAGAATTAGTGGAAGTTATCGCAAAAGCACTTGTTGATAATCCGGACGAGGTGGTTGTGACAGAGCAGAAAGAAGAAAGATATACTAAGGTTGAACTTCATGTTGCACCTGCTGATATGGGAAAGGTTATTGGGAAACAGGGTCGGATTGCAAAAGCAATTCGTACAGTTGTAAAAGCTGCCTCTGTAGGAGAAAAAACAAAGGTAGATGTAGATATAATCTAACTATGAAGGGCTGTCGCAGTTTATGCGGCAGTCTTTTTTAAAAGAGGATTGAGAGAAAATGGAAGAAAGATTTCAAGTTGGTGTCATTACATCAACACATGGCATTAAGGGAGAGGTAAAAGTATTCCCGACAACAGATGATGTAAAAAGATTTAAAAAGAATATGGAAGTAATCCTTGATACAGGAAAAGAAGAAAGGCTTCTTACTGTGGAAAGTGTAAAATTCTTTAAACAATTTGTTATTTTAAAGTTTAAAGGAATAGATAATATTAATGATATTGAAAAATATAAAACAAAATCTCTGTATGTAACCAGAGAAAATGCGGTAAAGCTGAAAAAAGACGAATATTTTATTGCTGACCTTATAGGAATTGATGTATGGGAAGATGATGGTTCTAAACTGGGAGTTTTAAAAGATGTTATTGAAACCGGAGCAAATGATGTCTATGTAATCGGTTTGGAAGATGGAAAGGAATTACTGCTTCCTGCAATCAAAGAATGTATCTTGAATGTAGACGTGGAAAACAAGGAAATGAAAGTCCATGTAATGGAAGGATTAAGAGAATAATGAATTTTCATGTATTAACATTATTCCCTGAGATGGTACTGCAGGGACTTAATACCAGCATTATAGGCAGAGCCTGTGAAAAAGGCCTTTTATCAATAGAAGCTGTAAATATCAGGGATTATACCCTAGATAAACATAAAAAAGTGGATGATTATCCATATGGAGGCGGTGCAGGAATGCTGATGCAGGCACAGCCGGTTTATGATGCCTATTTACATGTGGTAGAAAATATGAAAACCAGACAGAGACCGAGAGTGATTTATGTTACTCCTCAAGGAAAGGTTTTTAATCAGACTATGGCGAAGGAATTTGCGATAGAACAGGATTTGATTTTTTTATGCGGACACTATGAAGGGATTGATGAAAGAGTTTTAGAAGAAATCGTGACTGATTATGTATCTATTGGAGATTATGTCCTGACAGGGGGTGAATTGCCTGCCATGGTAATGATAGATTCCATTTCACGTATGGTCCCCGGTGTCTTAAGTAATCAGGAATCAGGCGAAACGGAATCTTTTAGTGGAAACCTGTTGGAGTATCCCCAGTATTCCCGACCGGAAGGATGGAGAGGAAAAAAAGTACCGGAGGTTTTGCTTAGCGGTCATCATAAAAATATTGAAAAATGGCGTTTGGAACAATCTGTAGAACGAACCAGACAAAGACGGCCGGATTTGTATGAAAAATATATAGAAGAGCAAAAGATTTTGGAAAAACTAAATTCTAAAAAAAGAAAAGACAAGTAAGCGATAGAATACAAGGGAAAGATTAGGAAAAAATAAAAAATATTGCACTTGCTTTTTGTAAAAAACAATGATACAATAACACAGTTGTTATAAATCGATGGTCCTCTGTTGCAGAATGCATTAAGAACATCCAGAAGAAAAGGAGAAAATCATGAACGAGATTATCAGAAGCATTGAAGCTGAACAGTTAAAAGCTGATGTGGCAGAATTTGCAGTAGGTGACACTGTAAAAGTTTACGGTAAAATCAAAGAAGGAAACCGTGAAAGAATCCAGGTATTTGAAGGTATCGTAATGAAAAGACAGGGTGGAAGCAACAGAGAAACTTTCACAGTAAGAAAAATGTCTAATGGTGTTGGTGTAGAAAAGACATGGCCATTACATTCCCCTAACGTAGAAAAAATCGAAGTTGTTAGAAGAGGTAAAGTAAGAAGAGCAAAACTGAACTACTTAAGAGGCAGAGTAGGTAAACGTGCTAAAGTAAAAGAATTAGTAAGATAATCTTGACAGGCTGTCACAAGTGATGTGACAGCCTGTTTCTTTTTTAAAAACTTCGTGATATACTGAGATATCATATAAACACGGTAAGATATATGTAAAGCAAATTCATTCATATGAGTTGTCTGGAGTAGTTTATAAAGAATAAGGGTAGGATACAAATGAGAAATAGAAAAGGATTGAGTTTTTCCAGAAAAAGAAGAAATATGAGTGCTCACCTTGTCAAAGAGATTGCCAGTTGGTGTGCTTACATCATTGCTGCAGTTTTTTTTGCTTTTGTTTTAGTCTTTTTTGTGGGCATGAGAACCGGAGTGATAGGTGTGTCCATGGAAGATACCTTATATAGCGGACAGCAGGTATTGGTAAATCGGCTTTCATATTTGCTTTTAAAACCCAAAGAAGGAGATGTAATAGTATTCACGCCTAATGGAAATCGGAACACTCATTTTTATGTGAAAAGAGTGGTTGCAGTACCGGGAGATACGGTCTGTGTAAAAGATGGGAAGTTGTATGTAAATAATATGGTTGTAGATTATGGTTATGATAAAATTATGGATGCAGGAATTGCGGAAGATGAACTGACATTAGATACAGATGAATATTTTGTTATGGGAGATAATTGCAATAATAGTGAAGACAGCCGTTCTGGAAATATCGGACCGGTGTCGAAAGATATGATTGAAGGGAAGGCGTGGTTTGCCTTAGGAAACAAAATTGCTTATTCTGGATTTATTAAGTAAGAAGGAGAAGAAGAGATGAATTATCAATGGTATCCCGGTCATATGACAAAAGCAAAACGTATGATGCAGGAAGATATAAAACTTATAGATTTATTGATTGAATTAGTGGATGCGAGAATTCCATTGAGCAGCCGTAACCCGGATATTGATAAATTAGGTGCGGGTAAAGGAAGAATGGTTTTGTTAAACAAGTCTGATTTGGCAGATCCAAAAGGAAATCAGGCTTGGATAGAGTTCTTTAAAAAACAGGGAATCACCGTTTTGGAGATTAATTCCAGAACGGGAAGCGGTATGAAATTAATTCAGAATGCTGTGAATGAAGCCTGTAAAGAAAAAAAAGAACGGGACAGAAAGAGAGGCATTCTGAATCGTCCCATTCGTGCTATGGTAGTGGGGATTCCCAATGTAGGAAAATCTACATTTATCAATTCTTATGCAGGAAAAGCATGTACTAAAACAGGTAATAAGCCTGGTGTTACCAAGGGAAAACAATGGATTCGGTTAGGAAAAGGATTGGAACTTTTAGATACTCCGGGAATCTTATGGCCCAAATTTGAGGATCAGGAAGTAGGAATGTGCCTTGCATTCATTGGTTCCATAAATGATGAGATATTAATTGAAGATGAGTTGGCAATGGATTTAATCTCTTATTTGAAAGACCGTTATCCTCAGGCAATAGAAAAAAGATTTCAGGTATCGGAAAAGGATACTCCGGCAAAAGTTCTGGAGAATATAGCAAAAACCAGAGGATGCTACAAAAAAGGACAGGAAATAGATTATGACAAAGCAGCTTCGATATTAATGGACGAATTTAGAAGCGGAAAGCTTGGAAGAATGACACTGGAATATCCTCAAAGTATGGAATAGAAGTATTTCAGGCAGGGATTTTTTATTTCCCGGGAGTTTGTATGAGAAAATGATATTGAAATGGAGAACAAAATGAAGAGTATTTTAAAAGAAATTTTAAGTACCAGTATTTATTTATTAATGGTTTTATTAGCTACGTATCTGATTGTTCAGTTTGTAGGGCAGAGAACACAGGTAGTAGGCAGTTCAATGGAAAATACATTAAGTGATGGGGATAATCTGATTGTTGATAAAATTACATATCGATTTCAAGAACCGGAGAGATTTGATATTATTGTATTTCCTTTTCAATATGAAAAGAATACATATTATATAAAGCGTATTATAGGAATGCCCGGAGAAAAGATTCGGATTGATGCCGAAGGTACTGTTTATATTAATGGAAAAGAACTAACGGAATATTATGGAAAAGAAGTGATAAAAGATGCAGGGGCTGCTGCGATGGAAATTGAATTGGGAGAAGAAGAGTATTTTGTTATGGGAGATAATCGAAATAACAGTACAGACAGCAGAGACCCGATTGTGGGAAATATTCATAAAAAAGATATTTTGGGCAGGGCATGGCTTAGAATCTGGCCGCTGCACAAATTTGAACTTTTAAAACACCAATAAAAGGATGTCATGAGAAAAATTTGTGGGGATAAAAATGGAAGAAAAGATAAGCAGCATTAAAGAGAAATTCGCAAATACAGAGAGTGAAAAACTGGAAATTTTAATTGAGCTATATAAAAATGATACTCGAAGCGGTGTACAAAAGGAAATCGAAAAAGCACATAAAAAGATGAAGGCTTTGGAAATCGAAAAAGAAAGAATCTTTCAGTTAAGCAAATATGAACGGGAATACAGCAGTTTTTCTTACGTGTGCGGAATTGACGAAGTAGGTAGGGGACCTCTTGCAGGTCCGGTGGTAGCCGGTGCTGTTATATTGCCGAAAGAATGTGACATTTTATATATTAATGATTCAAAAAAACTGTCAGAGAAGAAAAGAGAAGAGTTATTTGATGTAATTATGGAAAAAGCAGTTGCGGTAGGACTTGGATATTCTTCACCAGAAAGAATTGATGCAATAAATATTTTACAGGCAACCTATGAAGCCATGCGGGAAGCTATAAAAAAATTAGCAGTAGTACCCGATATATTATTAAATGATGCGGTAACAATTCCGGAAGTTGATATCAGACAGGTACCTATTATTAAGGGTGATGCAAAAAGTATTTCTATAGGAGCTGCCAGCATAATAGCAAAGGTTACCAGAGACAGACTGATGGTAGAATATGATAAGGTGTATCCGGAATATGGTTTTGCATCAAACAAAGGGTATGGCTCAGGTGTTCATATAGAAGCCTTAAAAAAATATGGTCCGACCCCGATACATAGGAAGACATTTATAAAGAATTTTTAAAGAAGGTATCAGGAGGATAACGGTCTGTCTAAGGATGAAATGTTAACTGGGAGGAAAAGATGGCAATTGATTTATTGAATTCTTTTTTACAAAGAGGAAAAAATATTTCTTCAAATTCTAAGAATACATCTGTGGTAAATCATCAGAATGTACCTCAGAATTTACAGGTAATGCGTGCCATCAGAAGTCTTCAGGCAGGACAAACCATAAGAGGAGAAATTATTTCTATAGATGGAGAGGAAGTACAGCTTGCGATATTGAAAGATGTAATTGTAGATGCAAAACTGGAACAGAGTATGAACCTGACTTGTGGGACAACCATGCCCTTTCAGGTGAAGGCAAATAACAGTAATGGATTGTCTCTGGTTCCGTTGTTTATGAATACAAGTGCAGACCCAAATGTTATGAAAGCCTTGGAAATGGCAAAAATCCCCATTAATGAGCGAAGCATGGAAATGGTGCAGACATTAATGGAAAAGGGAATGCCTATTGACAAACAGACCTTGGGAGAGGTATATCGTGATGTGGCAGGTTTTAAAGACACTTTGGTTAAAGATATTGTGACATTGCATCAGCTGAAACTGCCGGTTACAACGGATAATCTGGAACAATTATCTTTATATGAGAATAATCATCATTATATAGATAGTACATTTGAAGAAATCAAAAATGCAGTTTCCGACCAGATGGAAAACTGGCTGAGGGAAGGAAAGAATCAGGAAGTTAAAAATTTTTTACAAGATTTACAGCAAGTATTTTCTAATATAGGTCAGGAGAAAAACAGTTCTGACCATTTCTTTTTGAATCCTTTGGAAGAAAATATGGAAGGTGAAGTAATTGTAAAAGAGCAGGAGATGTCTGAAAACATCAACGGAAATGGGACAGCTTTGAAAGAAAACTTTGCAGATACGCAAAAGATTTCTGAAGAGTACAGTAAAAATATTGATTTAGAAGAAAATGTAGAAAAAGAGAATCTTGAGCAGAATATAGAAAAAAATAAGCTGTCTTTAGAAAAAAATACTAGCTGGGACACTTTATTAGATGAAGTCGGAAAAGAAAAAAATATTAGTAAATTTTCAAAGTTGTTTGAAAAAATCTGGAAAGAGGAAGTCAGTAATCAGTGGTTAATGCAGCCGGAAACTTTATGGAAGAAGAAGGATGTAAAAGAGTATTATAGTCGGCTGAATCATCAGTTAAAACAGTTGGAAAAAGTAGTTGAGGAGCATACAGGAGCAGATAGTACGGTTAGCAAGGTTACCCATAGTACGGTTTCTAATCTGGATTTTATGAATCAGCTGAATCAGATGCATGCTTATATTCAACTTCCTTTAAAGATGGCAAATCAGAATGCGCATGGAGAGTTATATGTATTTACCAATAAACGAAATCTGACAAAGCAGGAAGGGAAAGTATCGGCATTATTACATTTGGATATGGAATATCTTGGAAAGCTTGATATCTATGTTGCTTTAGAAGAAAAGAAAGTAAGTACAAATTTTTTTCTGGAAAAAGAAGAGGATTTGGATTTCATTGAGTCACATATGGATATGCTGACGAAGCAGCTTAATAATAGGGGGTATGAATGTACGGTAAAAGCAGTTTTGCAGAATCAGCAGGAAGAACCTATTATAAAGCTTATGGAAAAACAAACAGGTCAGCCAACCTTATTGTCTATGCAGGCATTTGATGTGCGTGCATGACCAACTAAAAGTTGACATAAGCGGAGAAAGTTATAATGAAGGAACAAGAAACAAAACCGAAACAGGCGATTGCTCTGGAATATAATCCGTCGGAAGATGCTCCAAAAGTAGTAGCATCGGGAAGGGGACTTTTGGCGGAACGTATCATTGAAAAAGCAAAAGAAGCAGATGTGCCTATTCATCAGGATTCAAAGCTGGCAGATACATTATCAAGATTAGAAATTGGGGAAATGATACCGCCGGAATTATATGAGGTGGTAGCAGAGATACTTGTTTTTGTAGATGCCATGGATAAAATCAAAAGTAAAATGTAAAAATAAGGAGAGAAGCTGGGAAGGAAAATAAATGAACAAAAGAAAAGCCGGAACAGCTTATGAAAAAATCGCACAGGAGTATTTAAAGGAGCAGGGAATCTGCATATTGGAAAAGAATTATCGAATTTCGCAAGGAGAGATTGATCTTGTGGGAATGGATAAGGATATTCTTGTGTTTATAGAGGTCAAGTATAGAAAAAACGCTTCCTATGGGTTCCCCTGGGAGGCGATTTCTGTAAAAAAGAAAAGAAAAATTTCTTATGTGGCAAAACAATATTGTTACCGAAAAAATTGGAAAAAGCAGGCTAGATTTGATGTGATATGTATTTGCGGAGATGAAATAAACTGGTTTAAAGATGCGTTTTCATATGCCGGAAAGGAATAAACTTAAAGAAATCTTAATAATTGTTTTAGCTTTCTCTTAATGAAGCCGGTTTAGAATGTTACTTAAGAAAGAAAAGTTTTTAATGCAGGTATCATAGGTAAGGAAAGAGATTTAGGAAAGAGGGGACAAAAATGTATACTGTTTTGGTATGTGATGACGAGCGGGAAATTGTAGATGCTATTGAAATTTACCTGATGCAGGAGGGATATCAGGTTTTAAAAGCTTATAACGGAGAAGAAGCGATAGAATTATTGAAGAATCAGGAAATTCATCTTCTGATTATGGATATTATGATGCCGAAACTGGACGGCATCAGGGCTACCATGAAGATAAGAGAAAATTATAGTATTCCCATTATTTTTCTTTCTGCCAAATCACAGGATGCGGACAAGATTCTGGGGCTGAATATCGGAGCCGACGATTATATTACAAAACCTTTTAATCCTTTAGAGCTGGTGGCAAGGGTAAAATCACAATTAAGAAGATATACCAAGTTTGGAAATATGCCGCAGGAGAGTAATCTGGTATATCAGACAGGGGGACTTATAATTAATGATGAAAGAAAAGAAGTTACCGTAGACGGGGAACCTGTACGTCTGACTCCTATTGAATACAATATTTTGTTGTTATTGGTAAAAAATCAGGGAAGGGTATTCTCTATCGAACAGATTTATGAATATATTTGGGAAGAAGAGGCCATAGGTGCAGATAATACGGTTGCAGTACATATTCGGCATATTCGTGAAAAAATAGAAATCAATCCGAAAGAACCAAAATATTTAAAGGTTGTATGGGGAGTTGGTTATAAAATTGAAAAAATAGAAAAGAAATAAATGGGGGAATCGGATTATGAATAAAAAGTTACTGTCGAATAAAAAAAGAGAAATCCTTTTATTTTCAGAGCGGGTTCTGGCTGTGTTTTTTGCAGTTTGCATAACCTTAATTTTTGTGAATTCTTTCTTTAATATATCTACATCTTATGGAACAACATATCATTATATGGTATCTTTTCTGGATCAGGAACAGGATTTTGAAGACAGAGAGATTTTTCATGCTTTGTTAAATGGAAATATGGAACAGATTACCAGATATGTAGTAATTCGTCATCAGATGGAAACCAATGGAGTTTATGATGCCAATAAAAAGGTGGAAGTAACTCAGTATGCAAATCGAAGTAACGGTGAAACTATAGAGGGTCAGCCTGTTGCACAATATTATCTGGATGATTTAATTACCTGGGGAAATTATGGCTTTACCTATAAAACGGTAGAAGGTACCTGGGAAGAACTGAATGCGTTATTTCAGCAAAATACGGTAACAGAGGAGACCCAATCTAAATTACCAAAGGTAGAGAATTGGGGGGAAGAAGAAAACCTTGAAGAGGAAAAAGAGAATGAGAAATATACCATGCAAATTTTGGTGGCAAGGTATAAGACTGTGGATGGCAAGGACTTAATGCAATGTGCAGATAGTGTGGAAGAATATGAAATTTTAAAGAAAAATCTGGAAGAAACTGCCAGAAGTCTTTTCTCTAATTATACAGAATACGTAGCTATGCAGAAACAGTATAGTGCGGAAAATACCAATATAGGCTATTGTTATCAGGTTCCTTCGGAAAGAGGTCTGCAGTATTATACAAATGCAGAATTACAGTTTAAGGGCATGAATACAGATGATATTACGGCTTTGGTGAAAGAGCAGGGAGGAAAATTTATTTATTTTAATCCTGATAAGGTACAGATAAATACGAATACGAATATTTCTGCAAAAGAAATGCGCAGCATGTTGAAAGAACATGAATATACCTTTGGGGATGATACCAGAGTCTGGATATGGGTAGATACCGGATATGCTGCAAAAGATAGTTTGCAAGTGGTAAAAAATGAAGTAGATGCATTTTATCCGTATTTTATTACCTTGTTTGGATGCGCAGTAACAGCATTAGTTTCCGTAGTTCTGATTCTTATTTATCTTACTTATAAAGAAGGTCGTGTGGCAGATGAAAATAATCAAATAAAATATACCCTTTATAAGCAGGATTGTATTCCGCTTGAAATATGGACAGTGCTGGTGCTTATAGGAGAAGCGGTTCTTTTTAAGTATGTGTGGCAGATGTTGGCAGGATATAAAAATGGTACCATAAATTATGTTATGATGCCTGTGGTGCTTGGTATTATTGCATTTGTTATGAATGAAATCGGAATCCGTTATTTCTTTTCTGTGATACGAAGAATCAAGGCAAAAAAAGTCTGGAAATCTACGTTGATTTATAAAATTATGAAAGAAACCTATCGTTTAGCAATGCAGACTGTCTATAATGGCGATACGGTTTCCAGAACCTGGATTCCTTATGTCATCTTTTTGATGGTAAATCTGATTTTGGTTCTGCTTGGTGTAGGAGGTGTGATTGGAGCCTTTTTACTGGATATGTTAGTAGGCAGTTATCTTTATCGGGAAAGAAAACAAAGAGAAGAAATCATCAAGGGAATTGAAATGATTAAGAATGGAGATTCCATGCATCAGATAGATACCGTACATCTGCATGGAGAGAATCTTCAATTGGCAGATTCCGTAAACAGTATTGGTATCGGAATTCGGAATGCCGTAGAAATCAGTATGAAGGACGAAAAACTGAAAACGGATTTGATTACGAATGTTTCTCATGATATTAAGACTCCATTAACGTCTATCATTACCTATGTAGATTTATTAAAAAGAGAAAAAATCAGCGATGAACGAATTAGCGGATATATTGATATTTTGGATTCAAAATCTCAAAGACTGAAGCAATTGATTGATGATTTGGTGGAAGCATCAAAAATATCTTCCGGAAATATCAGTATTCAGATGGAGACCATAAATTTTGTGGAATTAGTAAGACAGGCAATTGGAGAGTTTGGAGAAAAATTTGAGAACAGGAATCTTCAAATTGTTACCAGATTTCCGGAAGTTCCTATGCTTATTGAGGCAGATAGCGGTCAATTGTGGCGTGTTATGGAAAATCTGTTTGAAAATGTAACGAAATATGCCATGCCTGGAACCAGGGTATATGTTGAAATGGAAGAAGAGAAAGAAGGTAAATATAATAAATATTTATTTTTTGTTAAAAATATTTCAGCGAAATATCTGGAAGTAGAAGCATGCGATTTGACGGAACGTTTTATACGCGGAGATAAGTCCAGACAGACAGAGGGCAGTGGTTTAGGATTATCTATTGCAAAGAATCTGATTGAAGCACAGCGGGGAGAGTTTGAAATTCAGGTAGATGGAGATTTGTTTAAAGCAATTATTAAATTTCCGGCTTTGATAGAACAAAAATAAATAATATAGCATTAAATAGAACGATAAAAAAGCATCAGGTACAAATGGAGTTTGACTTTACTTCATTCGTATCTGATGCTTTTGTTTTTTCATTAAAAATTTAAGAAGACAGCCTTGCCGTATATTTTAATCAATGTCCAATGACAGACGTTTATTGTAACTGTCAAGTATTTTATGAATTTTTTCCGGTGGGGTTTCTACATTTTCTGTAGAAACATCATGGTTCATAAAATCAATGATAGAAGCTATATATTTGCTCATATTTGCCTGAACATAATAAGGACGTTCATAAATTTCCGGTGGAAGATAATTCAAATTTGTAGTAATAACTTTTTCGAAATACCCCTTTTCATAAGCTTCATCAAATGCCTGTAAACCATTAGTGAATAAACCAAAAGTGCAGCAGATGAAGACACGGTTCGCATGCATTTCTTTTAACTGTCTTGCCGTATCAATCATACTCTCGCCGGAAGAAATCATATCATCTAAGATGATAACATCTTTTCCTTCCAGATTATCTCCAAGAAATTCGTGAGCAACAATGGGGTTCTTCCCATTTACAACAGTGGTATAATCACGACGTTTATAGAACATACCGGTATTTACACCCAGTACATTGGCAAAATAAATAGTTCTGTTTAAAGCACCTTCGTCAGGACTGATAACAACTAAATGGTCTTTATCAATAATCAAATCTTTTTCTACATCTAACAACGCCCGGATAAAACGGAAAGGAGTGATATAGTTGTCAAAACCTTTCAAAGGAATTGCATTAGCAACACGAGGGTCATGGGCATCAAAAGTAATAAAATTATCGATTCCCATACTGTATAGTTCTTCCAGCATAAAAGCGCAGTCCAAAGATTCTCTTGTAGAACGTTTATGCTGTCTGCCTTCATATAAAAATGGCATAATAACATTAATTCTGTGTGCCTTTCCGGTTGCGGCAGCAATAATTCGTTTCAAATCCTGATAGTGGTCATCCGGGGATTTGTGGTTAGTATAGCCATTTACAGTGTAAGTAAGACTATGGTTGCTTACATCAACTAAAATAAATAAGTCCTTACCACGAACAGATTCTTTAAATACACCTTTACCTTCTCCGGTACCAAAACGAGGGCACTGGGCATCTACGAGATAAGAATCTTCCACGTATCCTTGAAATCCGGTTTCTTTACCAAAATTATTATTGATACTTTTTCTGAAGTCTACCAGATAACTGTTAACTTCTTCGCCAATGGTCTTGGCAGAATCCATAACTACCAGCTTAAGCGGAGCTACAGGCAATGCATTTTCTAATGAATGTAAGTTAGGCATCTCATCCTCCAAATAGATATATTTGTAAACAAAATAATAGAATAAACTGTCGAAATATGTTTTATTCTCCTTATAATATAATAGTCAAAGGTTTTAGTGTCAAGTTTAAGGTGACAGAAATTAATTTATCGGTTAAACTTACAATAAGGAAAGTAAAAAAGAGATGGAGAGGCTTATGAAAAAGAATCGTCATATAATTAATAAAGTATTAGAAGGCAGTATTGCAGAAGAAATGGAGATTGAAGCAGGGGATGAACTGCTTTCTATCAATAATCATGAAATAGAAGATATTTTTGATTATCAGTATTATGTGGAAGAGGAATATATAGAAGTTTTAGTAAAGAAACCGGATGGAGAAGAATGGCTGCTGGAAATAGACAAGGATCCGGATGAGGATTTGGGCATTGTATTTGAGAATGGGCTTATGGATGATTATCGTTCCTGTCATAATAAATGCATTTTTTGTTTTATTGACCAGATGCCTAAGGGAATGCGGGAAACTTTATATTTTAAGGATGATGATTCCAGATTATCTTTTTTACAGGGGAATTACATTACACTTACCAATATGTCAGACCATGATGTGGACAGAATCATTAAATATAATTTGTCCCCTATCAATATTTCTTTTCAGACAACCAATCCCGAACTGCGTTGTAAAATGTTGAATAATCGTTTTGCTGGACAGGCATTGGAAAAGGTAAAGAAGTTTTATGAAGCCGGAATTTTGATGAACGGTCAGATTGTTTTGTGTAAAGGTGTTAATGACGGGAAAGAACTGGAAAGAAGTATTCGTGATTTGTATGAGTATCTTCCTTACCTTGAAAGTGTATCTGTAGTGCCTGTAGGATTATCGAAATTCAGGGAAGGTTTATATCCTTTGGAGCCGTTTAATAAACAGGATGCTCTGAAGGTATTGGAATGTATTCATAGGTGGCAGAAGAAAGCATATGAAGAATATGAGCTTCATTTTATTCATGCCAGTGATGAGTGGTATCTTCTGGCAGAGGAAGAACTGCCGGGGGAGGAGAATTATGATGGATATCTGCAATTAGAAAACGGTGTGGGTATGTTGCGTCTTTTTATGGATGAGTTTGAAGACGGACTTTCAAATTATTTGAAAGACCTGCAGGGAAAGAAAGCGGTGCACAAAGAAGAGATTTCTGTATTTACAGGAAAATTAAGTTACCCATGTATAAAACAGGTGTCCGAAAAATTAGAGGAAGCAGTAGAAGGACTTAAGATTCATGTTTATGGGATTCGAAATGATTTCTTTGGGGAAAATATTACTGTAAGCGGTCTGCTTACGGGAACGGATATGATGGCACAGGGAAAACAGCTTCAACTGGGAGAAAGACTGTTGCTTCCGGAGAATGTTCTTCGAAGCGGAGAGCAGGTTTTTCTGGATGATTATACTTTGGATGATTTGAAAAAATCTTTACAAGTTCCCATTGATATTGTAAAATCAAGCGGATATGACTATATTAAAACGGTATTAAACATAGAGTAATCTTATATAAAGGATAGAAAACGGAGGGAAAAATGGCAGATAGAAAACGGAAGCCTATTGTTGCAGTGGTAGGAAGACCAAATGTAGGAAAATCTACACTTTTTAATGCTTTGGCAGGAGAGAAAATTGCAATTGTAAAAGATACGCCGGGGATAACCAGAGATAGGATTTATGCAGATATTAACTGGTTGGACATGAGTTTTACCTTAATTGATACGGGGGGAATAGAACCGGACAGTAAAGACATTATTCTTTCCCAGATGCGTGAACAGGCAGAAATTGCCATGGCTACGGCAGATGTGATTATTTTCCTTGTGGATGTAAAACAGGGACTTGTGGATGCCGATGCTAAGGTGGCAGATATGTTAAGACGTTCTCAAAAACCGGTCGTTCTGGTGGTGAACAAAGTAGATAGTTTTGAAAAATATATGGCAGATACCTATGAATTTTATAATTTAGGTATAGGAGATCCGATTCCGATTTCTGCAGCCAATCGTTTGGGAATTGGAGATATGCTGGATGTGGTAACATCACACTTTGATAAAGAAGCTTTGGAAGAGGAAGAAGATGACAGACCCCGAATTGCGATTGTAGGAAAACCCAATGTAGGAAAATCTTCTCTGATAAACAAATTATTAGGTGAAAACAGATTGATTGTTTCGGATATTGCAGGAACAACCCGGGATGCTGTGGATACAGAAGTGGTTCATAATGGTAAGGAATATGTTTTTATTGATACGGCAGGACTGCGTCGAAAAAATAAGATTAAGGAAGAATTGGAGCATTACATGATTATCCGTACGGTCAGTGCGGTGGAACGAGCAGATGTGGTTGTACTGGTTATTGATGCCAGCGAGGGAGTCACGGAACAGGATGCTAAAATTGCAGGAATTGCTCATGAACGCGGAAAGGGCATGATTATAGCAGTGAATAAATGGGACAGCATTGAAAAAGATGATAAGACCATTTATAAATTTACAAGAAAAGTACAGGATACATTGTCTTTTATGCAGTATGCCGAACTTGTTTTTATTTCTGCCCTGACAGGACAGCGCTTGCCGAAACTTTTTGATACCATCGATGCGGTAATTGAAAATTGTACACTTAGAGTAGGAACCGGTGTTTTAAATGAGATTATGACAGAGGCGGTTGCCATGCAGCAGCCACCATCTGACAAAGGAAAAAGACTTCGTCTGTACTATATTACACAAGTGGCTGTAAAACCACCCACATTTGTTATTTTCGTGAATGATAAGGAACTGATGCATTTTTCCTATACCCGATATATTGAAAATCAGATTCGGAATGCTTTTGGATTTAAGGGCACTCCGTTGAAATTTATTATTCGTGAAAGAAAGGAAAGTAAATAGAACATGCTTCGTTTTTTGTGTTTGATATTAGGTTATTTTTTGGGAGCATTTCAGACGGCGTACTTTTATGGAAAGCTTCATGGAATTGACATACGTACCATGGGAAGCGGAAATGCCGGCACAACTAATACTTTAAGGGTGTTGGGAACAAAAGCCGGATTGATAGTTCTGGCAGGAGATGTTTTAAAGACAATACTGGCGATTACAGTTACCAGAATCTGGATTGTTCCCATGGCACCAGAGGCGGAGTGGAAGTATCTGTTGATTTTGTATACGGCGGCAGGTGCAATTCTGGGACATAATTTCCCTTTCTATATGCAGTTTAAGGGAGGAAAAGGAATCGCATCTACCTTTGGATTGATTCTTTCTTTTCATCCATGGTTTATTCCGGTAGGTCTTATATTATTTTTAGGGGTGTTTTTGACGACCCATTATGTATCGTTAGGTTCTCTTCTGATTTATGCGGGATTTGTAGTACAGATGATAGTGATGGGGCAGAAGGGATATTTGGGGAATATCAGCCAGAATGTTTTAATAGAAATGTATGTGATTGCTTTTTTACTTCTGCTGATGGCATATTGGAAACATCGGGAAAACATAAAACGTCTGCTGCATCATACAGAGAGAAAAACCTATCTTTTTAAGAAGAATAAGGCAGAGTAACGAAAGTGTATGGAAGAAAAAGCATTGCTGTATACATATTATAGAAAAGCTTGAAAATAAGATTGGCCTTAAAGTGCCGGAATGGAGGAAACAATGGCGAATGTTGGCGTGGTAGGTGCAGGAAGCTGGGGGATTGCTCTTGCAAAATTGTTGCATAAGAACGGACATCGGGTATGTGTCTGGAGTATCATAGAGGAAGAAGTAAAGATGCTGTCTCAAAAAAGAGAGCATGTGGATAAACTGCCGGGAGTAAAACTGCCGGAAGATATGGAATTTACTACGGATTTAGCAAAAACGGTCAGCGGCAAGGATTTAGTAGTTTTGGCAGTACCGTCTCCCTTCATCAGAAGTACCTCTCATAATTTGAAAAATCTTATTTCAGAAGGACAGATTCTTGTAAATGTGGCGAAGGGAATTGAAGAAGCTTCGTTAATGACGATGTCAGAAATAATTTCACAAGAGGTACCGCAGGCAAAGGTTGCCGTACTTTCCGGTCCTTCTCATGCAGAAGAGGTGGGAAGAGAGATTCCTACAACTATAGTGGTTGGGGCAAAAGAAAAGAAGACGGCGGAATATGTACAGAATATTTTCATGAACGAGGTGTTTCGTGTGTATATCAGCCCAGATGTGTGCGGTATTGAGTTAGGCGCAGCTTTGAAAAATGTGGTAGCACTTGCGGCTGGGATTGCAGATGGTTTAGGATATGGTGACAATACGAAAGCTGCTTTGATTACCAGAGGAATTGCCGAGATTTCGCGCCTTGGAATTGCCATGGGAGGAAAAGCAGAAACTTTTAACGGACTTTCCGGCATTGGAGATTTGATTGTTACCTGTGCAAGTAAGCATTCCAGAAATCGCAGAGCCGGAGTGTTAATTGGACAGGGGAAGACCATGAAAGAAGCTATGGATGAAGTTAAGATGGTGGTAGAAGGAGTTTATTCTGCCAAAGCAGCCATGAAATTAGCTGCGAAATATCAAGTTTCCCTGCCTATCATTGAACAGGTCAATAAAGTATTGTTTGAGAATAAACCTGCGGATGAGGCAGTAAGAGAGTTGATGCTTCGAGATAAGAAGATAGAATATGCAGTGCTTCCCTGGGAAGAGTAAAAGATAGAAATAACATAAAAAAGAACTGTCGCACTAAATTTCATTTGAAAAGTGAAGTTTAATGTGACAGTTCTTTTTTGATATCTTAACGTGAAATCAAAATTTTTTATGTTTTTAACGGATAGCATTTACGATTTCCGTAGTTGTTTTTGGCTTATTCATAGAATATAAGTGTATACAGTTTACTCCGTGGTTACGTAAATCCTGAATCTGGGAAATGGCAAAATCGATTCCTGCTTTTCTCATGTCTTCTGCATTGTCTCCATAGGTTGCAATCATGTCTGCCAGTTTTTTAGGGATGCTGGAACCGGAAAGAGAAACCGTGGTACCTAATTGCTTTGCCGTGGTAATAGGCATAATTCCTGCATGGAACTGAGCTTGAATTCCCAGATTTTCCGCTTTTTCCAAGAAACGATAGAAGAAATCATTTTCGAAGAAAAGCTGTGAGATTAAGGTATGACAGCCGGCATCCGTTTTTTGTTTTAAGTGTTGTAAATCTTCTTCCATAGATGCCGCTTCAAAATGTTTTTCAGGATAGAAGCCGCCATAAAGTGTAAAATCCGTTTTTTCCTTTAAAAAGGAAATTAAATCAGAAGCATATGTAAATTCTCGAGAATAAAATTGTTCGTCAGACATGGAAGCGGGACGGTCACCGCGAAGTGCAAGTACGCGGGAAATATGTGCATTCTCTAATTCTTCTACAACATTTAAAATATCCTGTTTGGTGTTTCCTACACATGTCAAGTGGGCAACACCGGGAAGGTTAAGGGTGTTTTGAATATAGGAGGCAATTTCTACTGTTCTTTTGGAATTGCTTCCACCGGCACCATAGGTGACACTGATAAATTCGGGATTTAATTTCCCAAAAGAGTCTAATACGGTATAAGCATTTGGAAAATCTTCTTCTTTTTTAGGAGGAAATACCTCTAAAGAAAGATGTAATTTGGATGTACTCATAAAATCCGCCTTTCTGCATAGATATTTTTCAATTTATCTTAAGGTGAAAAATCTTGCTTTTATTTTCGGATTATCGTAACATATACCTAGGCTTTTTTCAAGAAATTTTATATTCATAAGATTAAGTAACAGTAAAAAATAAATTTCCAGGGAGGAAAAATATGAATCATACACAGGAGTTTCAGGGAACAAAAGAATATGTGGCAAGTGAGCAGCTGCTTGCAGCTGTAAATGTGGCAATTGCTTTGCAAAAACCATTACTTATTAAAGGTGAACCGGGAACCGGAAAAACTATGCTGGCAGAAGCCGTGGCAAAGGCATTAGGGAAAAAATTAATTATATGGAACATAAAATCAACCACCAAAGCACAGGATGGTCTTTATATGTATGATAC
>CAZSWC010000022.1:3980-27946 GCA_964610665.1 uncultured Lachnospiraceae bacterium | reverse complement strand
CCAGCTGTTGGTTCAGACAGTAAAGATACAGGGAATTCTCGGGGGAAAGTTCCGGTATCACTAAGACCTGTGTAAGATACATTTCGTTTTCTATATAATACACTCCGGGAAATGGTTTTGCAATAGTTTTACTACATTCTTTCGTTAAATGTTTAAAAAGATTTTTGGGATAGTGGAACGTAGGGAAGGTTAAAGTGACATTTCTTCTGTCCAGAGAGTTTGAGCCGGAATAAGAGTTTATGTAGTACCCAGCATGTCCGTTGGTTTTGTAATAAGTGTTGGTAGTAAGGGTAGAATGGAATCCTTTGATTTCAAAAATGTTGTGAGAACGGAAGAGATTAGCCATATGTTTGGGAATCAGAAAATCGGATTGCTTCTTTATAATTAGTAAATCAATACGGTTCTGATTTTGGGAAAGAAAATGTTCTGTTTTGTATTCCAAGAGATGGGAGTAATCCCTTAGGTCGATTTGGATGGCAGAAGTGATGGCTTCATGCCAGTTAGTACGTGTGTGTTTCAAGAGGTGTGTCCTTTCTGTTGTTTCATAAGAAGGGAAAACTGTAAAAGCGAGAGGAGTTGAGATTTGTCCTTTAGAATGGCTGTCTGAATTCCCTAAGCATAACATTGTTGGTTGTTGAAAAAAGTATCACACAATTTCGATTAAAAGTCAATGACGAAAAATGAAAAATAATCAGAAAATAATTGTTTCCAAGTAAAATAGTGAATGAAATATTTTTAAAAAGAGATTTCATACTTGATTTCCATGTTAGTTTGTGCAAAAATGATTCTGTTACTAATATGGATTTTTTGTGCTTTTTTGAAGAAGGAAAGATATGAGAGACAGAGGTAAGAAGAGCAAATCTCAAAAAATCTTTGTAACAAAACAAGATGGAAATGAATAAAAAGTTAAAATAGGAGGAATAGAATGAGGGGATTGGATACTGAGGTTCGCCGAATCCGGAAACAGATTTTTAGAGAAGTTGCGAATCTTGCATATACATCCGAGAATTTAAAGGAAGATGTGGAGGCATTGCCATACAAGGTAGTAGATTATGATGAGCCTGCCCATAGAGAAAATGTATATAGAGAAAGAGCCATTGCCCGTGAGCGAATCCGCCTTGCCATGGGACTTTCTTTAAGACCGGAAAATAAACCTGTGCATGTAACACAGGGACTGGAAGAAAGCAATATTTCTGAGAAGTATTATGAGCCGCCGTTGATGCAGGTGATTCCATCTGCGTGTAATGCGTGCCCTGAAAATATTTATCTTGTAACCAATAAGTGTATGGGATGTGTTGCACATCCTTGTAATGAGGTATGCCCGAGAGGGGCAATTACCATGGTGAACGGACAATCTGTGATTGATCAGGAAAAATGTATTAAATGTGGAAAATGTAAAGCAGTTTGTCCTTATGATGCTATTTCACATCAGGTAAGACCCTGTGCGGCAGCTTGCGGTGTAAATGCTATAAAAAGTGATTCTAAAGGACGGGCTGTAATTGATAATGAATTGTGTGTTTCCTGTGGTCAGTGTATGGTAAATTGTCCGTTTGCAGCAATTGCAGATAAATCGCAGATTTTTCAGTTGATTCGTGCCATGCAGTCGGGAAGAAAGATAATTGCGCAGGTAGCACCTTCTTTCGTAGGACAGTTTGGACCAAAGGTGAGTCCGAATATGATAAAAACTGCTTTAAAGCAATTAGGGTTTGCAGATGTGTATGAAACTGCTATTGGTGCGGATATGGGTGCACTTGCAGAAGCGGAACATTATGTGCATGAAGTGGCAACCGGAGAACTGCCATTTTTATTAACGTCTTGTTGTCCATCCTGGTCAGTTTTGGCGAAGAAATTTTTCCCGGAAACCATTGACAAAATTTCCAACGCATTAACCCCTATGGTTGCCACAGCAAGAAAAATTAAAGAGGAGCATCCTGATGCGTCTGTGGTATTTATAGGGCCATGTGCATCCAAGAAACTGGAAGCCTCCAGAAGAACCATACGTTCTGATGTGGATTTTGTTATCACCTTTGAAGAGTTGGCAGGGATGTTTGAGGCAAAAGGAATTGTGCTGGAAAACATAGAAGCAGAAGATGAAATGAACGATGCGACAGGAGCTGGAAGAGGCTATGGAGTGGCAGGTGGTGTTGCCAGTGCCATTGAACAGTGTATCAGAGAATATTATCCTGATGTAGATGTTAATATTGAACATGCAGAAAGTCTGACGGAATGTAAGAAAATGCTTTTGCTTGCAAAAGCAGGAAAGAAAAATGGTTGTCTTATTGAGGGTATGGCCTGTCCGGGAGGATGTATTGCCGGAGCCGGTACGAATATTGCCATTCCACAGGCTGCAAAAGAAGTGACAAACTTCAAAAAAGCAGCAGAAAAAGAAATTCCGGATTTATAATGCTGCATTAGCCGTAGAATCGAAAAAGAGAGGATTTTAGGGAGCGCAGAATCATTTCAGAAATAAGGCTGAGATTAAGAGAGTAAAAAGCAACAAAATGAAAAGAGGATAGAAATCAAATGAGTAAAGTAAGAACACGATTTGCACCAAGTCCTACAGGAAGAATGCATGTAGGAAATTTAAGAACAGCACTTTATGCATATTTAATTGCAAAACATGAAGGCGGAGATTTCCTTCTTCGTATTGAAGACACAGATCAGGAAAGATTTGTGGAAGGTGCCGTTGATATTATTTACAGAACCATGGAAAAAACAGGATTAATTCATGATGAAGGTCCGGACAAAGATAAGGGATATGGTCCCTATGTGCAGAGTGAAAGACAGGCACAGGGAATCTATTTGGAATATGCAAAGAAATTGATTGAAAAAGGGGAAGCATATTATTGTTTCTGTGACAAAGAAAGATTGGCTACTTTAAATCAGACAATCGGCGGTAAGGAAATTAATGTTTATGATAAGCATTGTCTTTCTTTATCGAAAGAGGAAGTAGAAGCAAAATTGGCAGCCGGAGTACCATATGTAATTCGTCAGAATAATCCTACCGAAGGAACTACAACTTTTTCCGATGAAATTTACGGAGATATTACGGTGGACAATTCAGAACTGGATGACATGATTTTGATTAAATCTGACGGATATCCAACTTATAATTTTGCTAATGTGGTAGATGACCATTTAATGGGAATTACCCATGTGGTAAGGGGAAATGAATATCTTTCTTCTTCTCCAAAATACAATCGTTTATATGAAGCATTTGGATGGGATGTGCCGGTTTATGTGCATTGTCCTCTGATTACAGATGAAGAGCATCATAAATTATCTAAACGATGCGGACATTCTTCTTATGAAGATTTGATTGAACAGGGATTTATTACAGAAGCCGTGGTGAATTTTGTAGCTCTACTTGGATGGAGTCCTGCCGGAAATGAAGAAATTTTTTCTTTGGAGGAATTGGTAAAAGCTTTTGATTATAAGCACATGTCAAAATCACCTGCAGTATTTGATTATACAAAATTGAAATGGATGAATGGGGAATATATTAAAGCCATGGATTTTGATGCTTTTTATGAAAGAGCATTGCCATATTTGAAACAGGCAATTGATAAAGAACTTGACTTTAAGAAAATTGCAGAAATGGTGAAAACCAGAATAGAAGTATTCCCGGATATTATTGGGCATGTAGATTTCTTTAATGAATTACCGGAATATGATACTGCCATGTATATTCATAAGAAAATGAAAACTACAGAAGAATCTTCGTTAGAAGTTTTAAAAGAATTATTGCCAATATTTGAATCTTTGGATGATTATAGCAATGACAGTTTATATAATACGTTATTGGATTATGTTACAAAAAAAGGATGCAAGAATGGATATGCCATGTGGCCTGTAAGAACTGCCGTAAGTGGAAAGCAGATGACACCCGCAGGAGCAACAGAGATTATGGAAGTTTTAGGAAAAGAAGAATCCTTGAAGAGAATCCGCAAAGGAATTGAAAAACTGGAAGATGCAGTCTCCAAGTAATTCTCAATTACAAGCAATGAAACACGGAGAAGGGACTATGCTGGTATTGGCAGGTCCCGGCTCCGGTAAAACTTTTACTATCATACAGAGACTTCTTTATCTTATAAAGGAAAAGCAAGTCAGACAGGATTCTATCTTAGTCATATCTTTTTCAAAAGCATCCACATTAGAATTAAAACAAAGATTTGAAAAACAATTAAAAGAAAATTTCCCATCAGACTACATATCAGATTCAAAACATTCGGTCTGCTTTTCTACTTTTCATGCTTGCTTTTTTCAGATTTTAAAAGAAGCATGTCATTATACAGTTCAGGATATTATTACAGAAAAACAAAAAAGAGACATTTTGAAAATTGTGCTGTCCGATCCGGTTTGGGAGGATTCCAATTGTAAAAAAGAAAAAAATTTGAAGGAACAGGAAGAAATCGGAAATATAAATGAAAAGGCGGAGGAATATCTTCAAAAAATTTCATATTACAAGAATAAAGGAATCCGTGAGTTAAAGGACAAGGAATGTCTGCAGTTTCAAAAAATGTATTATGCATATAATGAAGAAATGCATCGTCAGCATAAATTGGATTTTGATGATATGGGATTGCTGTGCCTGCAATTATTCAAAAACAGACCTGAAGTTTTAGAAAAGTGGCAGAGAAAATATCAGTATGTAATGATTGATGAATTTCAGGATATCAATATGGTTCAGTTTCGTATCATTCAGCTTTTAATAAAAAATCATCTGAATTTATTTGTAGTAGGCGATGATGACCAATCTATTTATGGATTTCGCGGAGCAAGTCCACAGATTATGTTGGATTTTAAAAAGTATTATCCGGATTGTAAACAGGTTTTGCTGGAAACAAATTACAGGTGCAGTAAAAATATTGTAGAAGAGTCTCTCAAAGTAATTGAACAGAATAAAGTACGACTAAAAAAAGAAATCAGGGCAGCACATATGGATACACATCCAAGTAAGAAAAATCTGCAGATAAACATGAAAGGAAAGAACGGCGAGAAATATATCGGTTCAAAAAATGGAAAAACAAAGTCTTATGATGTGGTGTATCAGGGATTTGAAGATTATCATAAGGAATATACTTATATAACAGATAAAATTCAAAAAATGGTAGAAAATGGAGAATACGGATATCCTGACTTTGCGTGTATTTTTAGAACAAATCGTGATATGGCAGGTTTAGCAGAATGTTTAGCAAGAAATAAAATTCCCTTTTCCATGAAAGAAAATTGCAGCAGTATTTTTCAGCATTTTATTGCAAAGGATATAATGTCTTATCTGTCATTTTTTATGGAAGGGAGAAAAAGGGAAAGTTTTCTTAGAATTATGAATAAACCATTGCGATATATCTCCAGAAATGCATTGACGGATAAAGTTATTGAATGGAAAAATTTAAAGAAATATTATAGTTCCAAATCCTATATGATAAAAAATATTGAAGCACTGGAACAAAATGACAAATGGGTACAAAAGCTTGATTTATATGGAGCCTGCTATTACATTCGAAAGGTGATAGGGTATGAGGAGTATATAAAAGAATATATGAGAGAACAGGGAAGGGAAGAGAAGGAAGCCTTAGAAATATTAAATTTTGTGCAGGATAGTACCAAAGGTGTGGCAAATTTGACAGAATGGCGGCTGGCCATTGAGCATTATGAAGACGCATTAAAGAAAGCAAAGAATGAGGAGAACGAAGGAGTGCAGATACTGACATATCATGGCTGCAAAGGATTGGAGTATCCTGTTGTTTTTTTACCGGATTGCAACGAAGGGAAGGTTCCCCATAAAAAAGCAGCATTCCCCCAGGAAATAGAAGAGGAACGCCGCATGTTTTATGTAGCGATGACCAGAGCCAAGCAGTGCTTGGAAATATTATATATAGAAGATAAATGGAAGAAACATCTGCCGCCCAGTCGTTTTTTACCGTTAAAGAATTCATCCGGGGAAAGACTGGAGAGGGACAAATTACATAGTTTCTAATAAAGGTAAGATTTCTTCAGGCGAAGAAGCTATGGTGCAGGCACCCTGACTTATTAAAAAATCGCGGCTTCGAAATCCCCAGTCCACAGCTATCATATCCAGATTGGAATTTTTTGCAGTAGCCACATCCACATCAGAATCCCCAATATAGACAGCTTTTTCGTGAGTTATTTTTAATTTTTGCAAAGCAAGATTTACCATATCCGGTGCCGGCTTTCGGGCAATACCGGAACGTTCTCCGATGGCAATATCAAACAGGTTAGGAAAATACTGAAGGCACAAATCCTGTACAGCGCTGTCCGCTTTGTTGGAGACCACGGCTGTTTTATAGCCTTGTGCCTTTAAGCTTTGCAACAGTGAAACAATTCCGGGATATGGCTTGGTAAAATCCGAACAATGTATTTGATAATAGTTCATAAAATCCTGATGAATTTTGTCGATTTGTTCGGTAGGCGTATTGGCTGCTATGGCACGTTCCACCAGTTTGCGGATTCCGTTTCCGACAAAACTGCGGATTTCCTCTAAAGTTCGTTCCGGCATATGATAAAGTCTTAAGGTGTGATTCATGCTGTTTTTTAAATCTTCCAGAGTATCTAAGATTGTACCATCCATGTCAAAAATAATAAGTTCATATTTCATATGTTATTCCTCGCTGCAATGTATTTGTTTTCTTTTTCACATGGCTAATATTATAACAAAGGAAACCAAAGAAAGCACTATATTTTTGATGCGGCATGGAAGAAGAGAGTTTTAAAAACAAATCGGATATAAAATAACTGCAGGTTATAATAAATATAAATGATATTTATTTTCATAATATCGTTATCTATGATAAAATAAATCTGAGTAATACGATATTTTAAGTTTTATATAAAATCAAGAAAAGAGGAAAAGAAGATGAAACTGAATATTTGTTGTATTCCGGGAGACGGAATTGGACCGGAAATAATTACGGAAGCTAAAAAAGTATTAGAAAAAGTAGCAGTCAGATATGGACATGAAATGAAGTTTACGGATATTTTGATGGGAGGAGCTTCCATTGATGTATATGGAGTGCCATTAACAGAGGAGGCAATTGCAACAGCCAAAGCAAGTGATGCGGTACTGATGGGCTCCATTGGGGGAGATACCAATACTTCGCCATGGTATAAGCTGGAACCTTCTTTAAGACCGGAGGCAGGACTTTTGAAAATAAGAAAGTCTTTAAATCTGTTTGCCAATCTTCGCCCGGCGGTGTTATATCCGCAGCTTTCAGGAGCCTGTCCATTAAAGGAAGAAATCAGTGAAAAAGGTTTTGACATGCTGATTATGAGAGAACTGACCGGAGGCCTTTATTTTGGAGAAAGAAAGACCGTGGAAGAAAAAGGAATGTTAAAAGCCACGGATACCTTAACCTATACGGAAGAAGAAATCAGAAGAATTGCCATAAAAGCATTTGAAATTGCAGGAAAGAGAAAAAAGAAAGTAACCAGTGTAGATAAGGCAAATGTTTTGGATTCTTCCAGACTTTGGAGAAAAGTGGTAAATGAAGTGTCTGCAAATTATCCTGACATTATGCTAGAACATATGTTAGTGGACAATTGTGCCATGCAGTTGGTAAAGGATCCTGCACAGTTTGATGTTATTTTAACTGAAAACATGTTTGGCGACATTCTTTCAGATGAAGCCAGTATGGTAACCGGCTCCATCGGTATGCTTGCTTCTGCCAGTTTAAATGATTCTAAATTTGGACTGTATGAACCTAGCCACGGCTCAGCGCCGGATATTGCAGGAAAAAATATCGCCAATCCCATAGCGACTATTTTATCTGCAGCTATGATGCTTAAGTTTACCTTTGATTTGGATAAGGAAGCTTTGGCGATAGAAAAGGCGGTAGAAGCAGTGCTGAATAAAAAATATCGTACAGGGGATATTATGAGTGCAGGATGTGAACAGATAGGCTGTTCAGAAATGGGAGATTTGATTGTGGCTGAAATATAAAAATGCAGTTGGATTCAGATACAAAATCAGAATACAAAATTGTGATTGAAATATACATTGAAATTCTGTCAGATACTTGATAAACTAACAGTATTCATACATAAAAAAGGAGAAAGCTATGAGAAGTGATTCGGTAAATAAAGGTGCAGGGCAGGCACCGCACAGATCCCTTTTTAATGCCTTAGGGTATACAAAGGAAGAAATGGAAAGACCTTTGATTGGAATTGTAAGTTCCTATAATGAAATCGTACCGGGACATATGAATCTGGATAAAATAGCAGAAGCCGTAAAAATGGGAGTGGCGATGGCAGGAGGAACCCCCATTATGTTTCCGGCAATTGCAGTGTGTGATGGAATTGCCATGGGGCATGTAGGAATGAAGTATTCTCTGGTAACCAGAGATTTGATTGCAGATAGTACGGAATGCATGGCTATGGCTCATGGGTTGGATGCACTGGTATGTATTCCTAACTGTGATAAAAATGTACCGGGACTTTTGATGGCAGCAGCCAGACTGAATATCCCTACTATTTTTGTATCCGGCGGTCCCATGCTTGCAGGAAAGGTAAAGGGGTGCAAAACCAGTCTGTCAAGCTTATTTGAGGCGGTAGGTGCACATGCGGCAGGTAAGATTACAGAGGAAGAGTTAACAGAGTTTGAAGAAAAGGCATGTCCTACCTGTGGTTCTTGTTCCGGCATGTATACGGCAAATTCCATGAACTGCCTGACAGAAGCTATTGGGATGGCTTTGCAGGGGAATGGAACCATTCCTGCTGTTTATTCAGAACGTATTCGTCTGGCAAAGCATGCAGGGATGAAGATTATGGAGTTATTGGAAAAGGATATTCGACCCAGAGATATTATGACCGAAAAAGCATTCCACAATGCGTTGGCCGTGGATATGGCTTTAGGATGTTCTACCAATTCCATGCTTCATTTACCGGCCATTGCTCATGAAGCAGGGATAGAACTAAATCTGGATATTGCCAATGAAATCAGTGCCAGAACGCCTAATCTTTGTCATCTGGCTCCGGCAGGTCATACATACATAGAAGAGCTTAACGAAGCCGGTGGTGTATATGCGGTGATGAATGAGTTAAATAAAAAGAATTTATTATATACTGATCTGATTACATGTACCGGAAAGACGGTAGCTGAAAATATAGAAGGATGTGTAAATTTAAATCCTGAAGTTATCCGTCCCATTGACAACCCTTATAGTGAAGTGGGAGGAATTGCTGTATTAAAAGGAAATATCGCACCGGATTCCTGTGTGGTAAAACGTTCTGCAGTGGTAGAAGAAATGTTGGTTCATGAAGGACCAGCCAGGGTTTTTGATTGTGAAGAGGATGCGATTACGGCAATCAAAGGCGGGAAAATTGTCAGTGGTGATGTTGTTGTAATTCGCTATGAAGGTCCTAAAGGGGGACCGGGAATGCGGGAAATGTTAAATCCCACATCCGCCATAGCGGGAATGGGCTTAGGTTCCAGTGTTGCGCTGATTACGGATGGTCGTTTTTCCGGAGCATCCAGAGGAGCTTCCATTGGACATGTATCTCCGGAAGCAGCAGTTGGCGGACCGATTGCATTTATTGAAGAAGGCGATATTATTAAAATTGACATTCCGGCAAATACCATAAATGTAGATGTCAGTGAAGAAGAATTAAAGAAAAGAGCACAAAAATGGCAGCCGAGAGAACCTAAGATTACAACCGGATATCTGGCAAGATATACAGCACAGGTTACCAGTGGTAATACGGGAGCAATTTTGCAGGTGCCGGGAAAATAAAAGCAGATGCGGCAATGCAGTAAAAGTAGAAAGTGCTAATAATTAAACCATAAGAGAGGTTCGGACATATGCAGTTAACAGGAGCAGAAATTGTAATTGAATGTTTAAAGGAGCAAGGAGTGGATACCGTTTTTGGGTATCCGGGCGGGACTATTTTAAATGTATATGATGCTTTATATAAACATCAGGATGAAATTTTTCATGTTTTAACCAGTCATGAACAAGGAGCAGCTCATGCGGCAGATGGATATGCAAGAGCCACCGGAAAGGTAGGAGTCTGTATGGCAACCAGCGGTCCGGGTGCGACGAATCTTGTAACCGGAATTGCAACGGCATATATGGATTCCATTCCTATGGTAGCCATCACTGCGAATGTGAATTTACCGTTACTGGGAAAAGACAGTTTTCAGGAAGTGGATATTGCAGGGGTAACTATGCCTATTACGAAACATGGTTTTATCGTAAAAGACGTAAAAAATCTGGCGGCAACGTTACGGAAAGCTTTTAAAATAGCAAAATCAGGAAGACCCGGCCCTGTATTGGTGGATATTACGAAAGATGTTACAGCGGCTGTTTGCGAATATGAAAAGAAAATCCCTGCACCAACTGAAAGAATCAGCTGCTTTACCAAGGAAGAAGTAGATACCGCCATAGAGCTGATACAAAATGCGAAAAAGCCTTTTGTCTGTGTTGGGGGAGGAGCAGTTGCCAGTGGTGCGTATGAGCAAGTGCGGGCTTTTGTGAAAAAGATTCAGGCACCGGTTTGTGATACTTTAATGGCAAAAGGGGTGTATGACGGATATGATGATTTGTACACCGGCATGATAGGAATGCATGGAACCAAAACTTCAAACTATGGAGTAAGTCAGTGTGATTTACTGATAGTTCTGGGAGCGAGATTTTCAGACAGAGTTATTGGAAATCCTGATAAATTTGCGGCAAATGCAAAGATTTTACAGATAGATATTGATGCTGCGGAAATTGACAAAAATATAAAGACAGATGCCAGTCTGGTGGGAGATTTGAAAGAAATTTTAACTCTTCTAAACGGCAGGCTTCAAGAACAGGAGCATACAGAGTGGATATCCTACATAAAAGAGTTGAAAGAAAAATATCCATTACAGTATGAAACACAAAATTTAAGCTGTCCTTATATTATAGAACAGATTGATAAGGTGACCGAAGGAAAGGCGCTTATTACTACGGATGTAGGACAGCATCAGATGTGGGCGGCTCAGTTTTATCATTATACACGGCCCAGAACCTTTCTTTCTTCCGGTGGTTCAGGAACCATGGGATATGGTCTTGGTGCCTGCATCGGAGCAAAAATGGGACAGCCGGATAAAATCTGTATTAATATCGGTGGTGACGGATGCTTTAGAATGAATATGAATGAACTGGCAACTGCCAGCCGATATCAAATTCCTGTTATCCAGGTAATAATCAACAATCATGTGTTAGGCATGGTGCGACAGTGGCAGACTTTGTTTTATGACAAGAGATATTCTCAGACGGTATTAGAGGATAAGGTCGATTTTTGCAAGGTGGCAGAAGGTCTGGGATGTGAGGCCATACTGGTGACCCGGAAAGAAGAGGTGGTACCGGCATTAGAAAAAGCTATTGCTTTAAAGAAACCGGTAGTATTAAACTGTATCATTCCAAAGGACGATAAGGTGTTTCCTATGGTTCCGGCGGGGGCACCTATCAGCGATGCTTTTGATGCAAAAGATTTGGAAAAAAGAGAGCCATAAGAAACCAAAAGGAAACTGTTGAAAAATAGAGTGTATTAAAAAATAATGAAGTGGAATATGTGATGAAGAAATGGATAAAAAGATGTTTCCTGCTTTTGACCATATTGATAATTTTGCCGGGTCTGATTTATTTAGGTCTGGCAATTTATTATCAGGATTCTTTTATGTATGGAACCTGGATTAATGGCATATATTGTACAGGAAAAACAGTTCAGGAAGCAGCAAAAGAACTGGAAGACGAATTTGAATATGAGGTAGTATATGTGGTAACACCGCAGCAGGTTGAGGTACTGGAAACGGCCTCTTTGAATGTTCGGTATGATTTTGAAAGCACCTTGGAGGAGTATCGCAGAAAGCAGAATCCTTTTGTCTGGTACAGCCATATATTAACCGGGCATCAAAATGAATGGATAAATCCTAAAATTTCTTTTGAGGAAAGTTCTTTAGAGGAATGGTTGTATACTACCGCAAGCTATGACAGCAATCTGCATTTACAAGAAGACAGTTTGTCTATTGTGCTTGGAGAAAATGGTTACGAGATATTAGAAGAGAAAGAAAAAATTCTGAATACAGTTCTGGCAAAAGAGAAAATATCGGAAACCATACAGAATGGGGAAAAAGAGATAAACCTGGAAGAGGCTGGATGTTTTTTTACCAGAGAAGAAACCATGGAAATGCAGCAGATACGTGAATTGTTTCAAAAAATAGATGAGCTGCAGAGTCTTTCTTTAACTTATAAGCTGAAAGAAGAAGAAAAGAAGCTTATGCCGGCAGAAATTGCGTTATGGATAGCAAAAGATAAAGATGGAAATTTTTTATTGGATAAAGAGAATAATCTTACGTTTGATAAATATGCAGTGGCTGAGTTTGTGGAAGCTTTAGCAAAAGAGTATGATACCTGGCAGAATTTTCCATTTACCACACACGACGGAAGGAAAATCATTCTGAAAAAAGGAAATTATGGAACCAAAATCTATCAGCAGAAGGAAGTAAATTTTTTGCTGGATTATCTGAAAGAACCAGCAGAACTGGTACGTCAGCCTGCTTATATCCGAAATGTTACTTATAAGGACAGCAATGCCATAAACAGCAGCTATGTAGAGGTGGACATGACACAGCAGAAAATGATGCTCTTTTTGGAAGGTGAAAATGTACTGGAAACTGAGGTGGTTACAGGCTGTACCGGTAAGGGAATGGGAACGCCTGAGGTAGTCTGCTATGTGTACAATAAAGCCCGGAATGCCATTTTAAAAGGGAAGAACTATCGTACCTTTGTAAATTACTGGGTAGCGGTTTATGGGGGCATTGGACTTCATGATGCTACATGGAGAAGTGAATTTGGTGGAGAAATATATAAAAACAGCGGCTCTCATGGTTGTGTAAATACACCTTTGGAAAAAATGGAACAACTTTATGATATGTTGGAAGTCGGGATGCCTGTGGTGATTCATTATTAAGAGGGCAGACGGAAATGCAGCATTGAATGATTTAAAATGATAACAATGTAATTGACTAAAGTGATGAAATGTTGTAGAATGTAATGCATGTATACAAGGTGTGAATTTGCTGACGTATCATAAATGATAGTAAAAACAGGAGGATTAGAAAAATGGCCAGAGTTTATAATTTTTCGGCAGGACCGGCAGTGTTACCGGAAGAGGTGCTTCGCGAAGCAGCAGAAGAAATGTTAGATTATAAGGGAACCGGAATGTCGGTTATGGAAATGAGCCATCGTTCTAAGGCTTATGATACCATTATCAAAGAAGCGGAAGCAGATTTGAGAGAGCTGATGGAGATTCCTGATAATTATAAAGTTTTATTTTTACAGGGGGGAGCAAGTCAGCAGTTTGCCATGATTCCCATGAATCTTATGAAAAATAAGGTGGCAGATTATATTGTAACCGGACAGTGGGCAAAGAAAGCATATCAGGAAGCCTTAAAATATGGAAAGGCAAATAAGATTGCCAGCAGTGAAGATGAAACATTTTCCTATATCCCGGATTGCTCTGATTTGCCTGTTTCGGAAGATGCAGACTATGTTTACATATGCGAGAATAATACCATTTATGGAACGAAATTTAAAGAATTGCCAAATACAAAAGGGAAAACACTGGTAGCGGATGTGTCCAGCTGCTTTTTATCTGAACCGGTGGATGTCAGTAAATATGGTGTTATATACGGTGGTGTACAAAAGAATATCGGACCTGCAGGGGTGGTAATCGTGATTATCAGAGAAGATTTAATTACAGAAGATACACTTCCCGGAACTCCTACCATGCTTCAGTACAAGATTCATGCAGACAATGATTCTTTATACAATACTCCGCCGGCATATGGTATTTACATTTGCGGAAAAGTATTTAAGTGGCTGAAGAAACAGGGTGGTCTTGCAGCCATGAAAGCAAGAAACGAAGAAAAGGCAGCCATTCTTTATGACTATTTAGACAGCAGTAAGCTTTTTAAAGGAACCGTTCGTAAAGAAGACCGTTCTTTGATGAATGTTCCTTTTGTTACCGGGGATGCCGCTTTGGATGCAAAATTTGTAAAAGAAGCAAAAGAAGCCGGATTTGAAAATCTGAAGGGACATAGAAGTGTGGGCGGTATGCGTGCCAGCATATATAATGCCATGCCAAAAGAAGGCGTTGTTAAGCTGGTAGAGTTTATGAAGAAATTTGAAGAAGAAAATGTATAAGGATACAGCAGCAGGAAGCTTGAAATAAAAGTGTTACGTTAAAAACGTAAGGAGGAGATTATGTTTAAATATCATTGCTTAAATCCGATTTCTAAAGTGGGAACCGATAAATTTACAAATAATTACGTAAAAACAGATAAGATGGAAGAAGCGGACGGTATTCTGGTGCGAAGTGCCGATATGCATGATATAGAGCTTCCAAAGGGATTGCTGGCAGTGGCAAGAGCTGGTGCAGGTGTTAATAATATTCCTTTGGATAAATGCGCAAGTCAGGGAATTGTGGTATTTAATACTCCGGGGGCCAATGCAAACGGAGTGAAAGAACTGGTGATTGCGGGAATGCTTATTGCAGCCCGTGATGTAGTAGGCGGTATCCACTGGGTAAGAGAAAATGCAGCAGATGAGAATATTGCAAAAGCCACAGAAAAGCAGAAGAAAAATTATGCGGGAACAGAACTTTGCGGTAAAAAACTGGGAATCATCGGACTTGGTGCGATTGGGGTAAAAGTGGCCAACGTAGCAAAACATTTGGGAATGGAAGTATATGGTTATGATCCCTATGTGTCTGTCGATGCCGCATGGAACTTAAGCCGTGATGTTAAACATGTATTTCATGTAGATGAAATATATGAAACCTGTGATTTTATTACCATTCATGTGCCTTTGCTGGATTCTACCCGTAAAATGATCAATGATGATGCCATTACAAAAATGAAGGATGGTGTAATTTTGCTGAATTTTGCAAGAGACTTACTGGCAGATGAGGAAGCGGTTCTTAGGGGAATCAAAAATGGTAAGATTCGCAAATATGTATCTGATTTTCCAAATCCTGTCACTGCAGGACAGGAAGGCTGTATTGTAATTCCTCATCTGGGAGCATCTACGGAGGAATCAGAGGATAATTGTGCTGTAATGGCAGTAAAAGAGATGATGAATTATTTAGAAAGCGGAAATATTAAAAACAGTGTAAATTATCCCAATTGCGATATGGGTTATTGCATGCAGGCAGGAAGGGTTGCCATTTTTCACAAGAATATAAAAAATATGATTAGTCAGTTCTCTACGGTTTTGGGAAATAATGGAATTAATATTACAGATATGATGAACAAATCAAAGGGAGAAGTTGCCTATACCATGTTTGATATAGAAACACCTGTAAATGAAGCTATTGTTGCACAGTTGGAAGCTGTAGAAGGCGTTTTCCGTGTAAGAGTGGTAAAATAAGTAGAAAAAAGGTACTGCATTCTTGAGAAGGCAGTACCTTTTTCAGACTTTAGGGATGAATAAAAAGTTTATGGAACTAGGAAAATTTAGGGGTTGAGTCATTTCCTAAAATATCTTTGAAGTCTTCATTAAATTTGTTGTTTTTTTCCACTGCAGCTTCTGTTGCCAAATCCATATATTTGATGAAAACATCTTCCACAGGCATTTTATGAATCATGGCAAGTTCCTGTAATACAGGTCTTAATTTTTCAATCTGTTCAGAAATTCTTACTTTCTCAGGGTCAATATCTCCCATAACTTCATTTGCATAGTCAGTTATTTTTCCTAAAAATTCTTTCTCTTCCTTTGTCATGGTTAGTCTCCTTTCTTGAGTAACAGTTCAGCCATCTGACATGGGGAACCATACAAATTTCAAACTGTTTATAAATATAGCACTTGCGAATTGAGTTGTCAAAATGTATATTTGTATATAGAAGAAGTTGAGAAAAAAATAAGGTGATATTCATGGCAATTGTAAAACCTTTTCGGGCAATCAGACCCGAATGTAAGTATGCAAAACAAATTGCGGCGCTTCCCTATGACGTATATAACAGGGAAGAAGCAAGAAAAATTGTAAAGGAAAATCCCCTGTCTTTTCTGGCAATAGACAGAGCAGAGACCGGATTGGATGCAGACAGTGATATTTACGGAAGTTTGGTGTATGAAAAAGCGGGAAAACTGTTGGAAGAGTGGAAGCATAAGGGTTATTTTAAACAGGATTTTCAAAAAGGATTTTATATTTATGAATTAACCTTTAGAGGAAGAATCCAAAATGGGATTGTTGCGGTTAGTGCGGTAGACGATTATTTAAATGGTGTAATATTGAAACATGAGAATACAAGAGAAGAAAAAGAAGCGGATAGAGTTCGCCATATTGAAGGATGCAATGCACAGACAGGACCCATATTTCTGATTTATCCTGACAGAGAAGAAATACAAAGATTAGTAGAGCAAATAAAAAACAGGGAAGCGGAATACGATTTTACCAATGAAGATGGAGTGCGCCACAGGGTCTTTCTGATTTTTGAAAAGGAACTGGTAGAAAAAATAGAAGCGGAGTTTCGAAAAGTGAGTAAAGTCTATATTGCAGATGGGCATCACAGATGTGCAGCGGCAGCAAAGGTTTGTTTAAATAGACGAAATGGGGAAACAGTTTATGATAAAAATGAAGAGTATCATTATTTCTTGTCAGTTTTGTTCCCGGTGTCAGAATTGGAAATTCTAAGTTATCACAGACTGATTCGTGATTTGAATGGATTATCGGAAGAAGAATTTTTGGAAAAACTGGAAAAGGAATTTGTGGTTAAAGAAGAGAAATGTGCGTATTCTCCTTCTCAAAAAGGAGAATTTGGAATGTATCTGGAGGGCAGATGGTATTCCTTGAAATTTCGGCGGCTGTTACAGAGAGGGAGCAACCCGGTTGAGCAATTGGATGTATCTGTTTTGCAGGAGTATTGCCTGAAACCCATTTTGGGAATTGAAAATCCGGGAACCAATAATAGGATTGAATTTTCGGGAGGAATCCGGGGACTGGATGAATTAGAACGAAGAGTGCGGAAAGATTGCAAAGTGGCATTTTCCATGAAAGCAACTTCCATGGAGGAATTGCTTCAAGTGGCAGAAGCCGGACTGTTAATGCCTCCAAAATCAACGTGGTTTGAACCAAAATTAAGAAGCGGATTGTTTATACATGATATAGAAAGGAAACAGACGGTATGAAAGCAAAATTATATGATTTGATGAACTGGGCGCAGATTGAAGGAATTGTATATTCAGAAGAAGATAAGCCGGCAGCTATTTTAGGAGCCAGACAAGTAGGCAATGCAGCCCTTGTGCAGGCTTTTTTCCCGGATGCAAAGAAGGTAACTTTAGTGTGGAAAGAAAAGCAAAAAAGAGTTGTTATGGATATGGCAGATGAAGAGGGGTTCTTTGCAGCCCTTGTCCCAGGAATGAAAACAGAAGGCTATGTTTATGAAGTTTTGACAAAAGATGGGAAAAAGGAAGTAAGGAAAGATCCTTATGCATTTGAAGTGTCCATAGCCGCAGAAGAACTGGAACGTTTTAATGCCGGAATTAATTATCATATTTATAAAATTTTAGGAAGTCATGAAGTTAAGATAAAGCAATGCAGAGGCTTACAGTTTGCTGTGTGGGTACCGGGAGCTGTCAGAGTCAGTGTAATCGGAGAATTTAATGACTGGGATGGCAGAAGAATGCCTATGAACAGGGTGGGAAATAGTAGTATATTTACCTTGTTTGTTCCGGATTTGGAAGGGGATACCAAATATCTGTACGAAGTAAAGGTAAAAAACGGTTCTGTTTATAAAATGACTGACCCATATGCAATAAATACAGCAGAGAAGGAAGGCAGTGTTTCAAAACCTCATAAAGAAGAAAACTTTTCTTGGGAAGATAAGCAATGGAGAAAGGCAAGAAAAGAAAAAGAAGTCAGGGCTTTTTCCTGGGATGGAAAAGAAGAAAAGGAAATTTCTGAACTTATAACACAAATTAAGCAGCAAGGATTTCAGTATGTTTTGCTGCCTCGATTTTATCCTGAGAATAATTTTTATAAGGTGGTGGAATGTTTTAGAGAGGAAACACAAGCTAAGAGTTTTGTAAATGAAATGCATAAAGCCGGAATTGGGGTATTATGCAATTGGGATGTTTCCGGCTGTCAGGAGTTATATAAAAAGCAGATGAGCAATTTTTATATTGCCAATGTTTTATACCAGATGGAAGAATTTCATATGGATGGACTTGTTTTTTCGGGAATGGAAAAACTTCTTTATTTAGATTATGGCAAGGAAGAAGGTCAATGGACAGCCAATGCCTATGGTGGAAATGAGAATCTGGAAGGAGTCGAATTTATAAAGCATACAAACAGTATTTTGACAAAGAAAGAAGACTCCCTTATTTTAATGGCAGATATGGATGCCATCTGGCCAAAAGTAACCAAAGATTTAAACAGCGACGGATTGGGATTTAAGTATCGTTTTGATAATGCTTTCACTAAGGATTTTATAGAATATCTTACGAAAAAAACAGAAGAAAGAGTACACATTCATGAAAAGATAATTTCCAGAATGGAATATGCATATGAAGAAAAGTTTGTGATGGCATTTATGGCAGAGGATGTGGAGAATTTGTGGAAACTGCTGCCGGGAAAAGAAAATGAAAAATTCAGTACCATGAAAGCGGCATTTTCTTATATAAGTTTCCTTCCCGGAAAGACCGTTTCCGGCTTTAAGGTGCCTGAAAAAAAACAAAAAGAATATGCAGCACTTGTAAAAAGATGTTTTGATTTAAATGAAGAATTTGAAGCTTTGGAAAAAGAAGATTCCAACGAAGCTAATTTCAGATGGCTTAATTGCAATCAGAGAAAAGAGTGTACGGTGAGTTTTTGGCGCAATCATGAGAAGGAAGAAAATTCTCTTCTTGTAGCGGCTAATTTTGGAGCAGAAGAAAGAAAGGAATTTAAAATAGGAGTTCCTAAGGAAGGAAAATATGAACTTATTTTTGATTCCGAAGAAACTACATATGGAGGAATCAGGGAGAACCTTCATGAATATATTTATTCACAGGATGATGGCTGGGATGGCTATGCACAGGAAATAAAAGTGAATATGCTTCCTTTTTCAGTAAGTGTATATCGCTATGTTCCTTTTACGGAAGAAGAGATATATGCTCTGGCAGAGAAACGTGCAGAAGAGCTTCGTGAAAAAATTATGGAAGAGGCAAGAAGAAAAGTAGAGCAGTTAAAGAAAATAAAAGGAAATAAGTAGATGATGTTATTAACAGTGGAAAATGTATTTGAAGAGTTAGAAGAAGTAGACCCCGGTGTTATTCAGCAGTTTTTAAAAGAACTTCCGGAGAAAGCCTGGCATCTGGGGATTCGGGTAGTATTGGCATTGGTTTGTTTTCTGGTGGGAGTGCAGTGTATAAAGCTGCTGCGTAAAATTATAAAAAAATCTTTGGAACGTGCCAATGCAGATGTGGGAGTGACGCAGTTTCTTGATTCTTTCATAAAGGTCGGTTCTTATGCCGTGTTAGTTATGATGATAGCCACCAGCTTTGGGGTAGATGCTGCCAGTCTGATTGCGGTGTTTGGTTCTGCAGGAGTTGCCATAGGCTTGGCGTTGCAGGGAAGTCTGTCAAATCTTGCAGGAGGAGTGTTGATTTTGGTTTTGAAACCCTTTAAGGTAGGAGACTATATTATAGAGGATACCAATAAAAATGAGGGAACAGTAACGGAAATCCAGATTTTTTATACGAAGCTGACAACAGGAGATAATAAGGTAATTGTACTTCCCAATGGCACACTTGCCAATTCCAGTCTTACCAATGTAACACATACGCCTTACCGAAGAAATGAGATTCAGATTGGGATTTCTTATGAGAGTGATATCAAAACAGCAAAAAATGTATTGATGCAGTTGTTGGAAAACGATGAGAAGGTACTGCAGGATAGGGATAAACAAGTGTTTGTTCATGAACTGGCAGACAGCAGTGTTATTCTTGGTGTAAGATGCTGGTTTAAAAATGAAGATTTCTGGGAAGGCAGATGGCGGCTGATAGAAAATGCGAAATATGCATTAGAGGAAAAGAAAGTTGCATTGGCATATCCACAGGTGGATGTCCATATAAAAACAGAAAAATAAAAAAACAGAAAAATAAAAATTAGGGCTTGCCAAATTGGAAAAGTAATTCTATAATGGTAGCAGTGCTTCCGTGGCTCAGTTGGTAGAGCAACGCATTCGTAATGCGTGGGTCAGGGGTTCGAGTCCCCTCGGGAGCTTTTTATATTTATAAAATGTGAAAGTTAGAAGTTAAGAAAGAATAAGAGGGAACAGAATGTCAATTAGAATTCATAACTTTATGGGAAAATTAGGATGGGAATTACAAAAAAGAGTGCCTGTGCTTTCTTCTGAGAGCTATTTGAAACTGCAGTTTGTCAGCAGAAGAAAATCCCAGAAAGCTTATATAGATTATTTTTATAGCCAAGAGGAAACACCCTATCCATTGGTAGTGAATTTAGAGACTATTAACAGATGTAATAGTACCTGTTCTTTCTGTACCGCAAATAAGAATGCAGAAAAACGTCCTTATAAGCGCATGGAGGACAAGCTGTTTTACAGCATTATTGACCAGTTAAGAGACTGGGGATTTAAAGGACATCTTACTTTGTATGGAAATAATGAACCTTGGCTGGATACCAGAATTGTAGAGTTTCATAAATACTGCAGAGAACAGTTGCCGGAGTCCTTTATATTTATGTCTACCAATGGTTTGTTGTTAGATATTGATAAGGTAAAAGCCATTGTGCCTTATGTAAATCAGCTGGTAATTAATAATTACTGTCGTGACATGAAACTGCATGACAACGTAAAGGAAATCTATGAATATGTAAAAGCACATGAAGAGGAATTTAAGGATGTTGAAATTCTGATTCAGATGCGATATATGGATGCGGTTCTTACTAACAGAGCAGGAAGTGCACCAAATAAGAAAAATGATACAAAGGTTATCAAAGAAACCTGTCTGATGCCATTTACGGATATGTTTATTTTCCCGGATGGCCGTATGGGAATCTGCTGTTGTGATAACTTCGAAGTAACCACTCTGGCAGATTTAAATGAAATCTCTCTGAAAGATGCATGGAACAGTGAGGAGTATAAGAGAGTCAGAAATCTGATTAAGGACGGAAGACAGAATTATCCATTCTGCAAATTCTGTGATTTTATCGATGCAGGACTTCGTATGGATGCCGTAGATGATACCTTAAACAACAATGGAAAAATGCGTGGTGCAAGACAGTCTCTGTTTTCAAAATAAACCCTTAACTGTAAAAAAGACTGTTGTTTTAAAACTTCATATGAAAAAAGAATCAACATTATGTACAAATAAAGTATCTGTGAAAAAGAGAAGAAAGAAACTTTATTTGTACATATTTTTTGCGCGAGCAGCTTGCAAGGCGTGCTTTACATAGTTATCCGGAAATAGATTTTTTTGTGATATGGTTTCTTTTTTAGTTACAATTTCAGATACCGTTTTTCCAGAATCTGAATGGTCTGGTAAAGCCCCATGGCAATGAGACACAGAATAATAATGGACATAATCAGCAAATCTAATTGGAATACCTGGCTGCCGTAAATAATCAGATATCCCAGTCCTTTTCTTGCAGCTAAAAATTCCCCAATAATAACCCCTACTAAAGCAAGACCGATATTTACCTTCATATTACTTATGATGATAGGAATACAGGAAGGGATAATAACCTTGAATAAAGTATCTTTCCGGGTACCGCCTAAGGTATAAATCAGTTTTATCTTTTCTTCTTCCACCTGTGTAAATCCGGTGTACATGTTAATGATGGAACCAAAAACAGCCACAGACATACCTGCAATAATAATAGTTTTCATACCGGTGCCAAGCCATACAATAATTAAAGGTGCCAGAGCGGATTTCGGTAAAGAATTTAAAACAACTAAAAAAGGCTCCAATACTTTTGAGACTTTGGGAAGACAGATTAGAAAAATGGCAGAAACTACAGATAAAAAGGTGACTGCAAGAAAACTGACCAAAGTTTCCAGTAAAGTGATTCCTATATGGCGGAAAATTTCAAAGTCTTTGCACATATCTATAAATAAAGAAACTATGGCACTGGGACTGCTGAAAAAAAAGCTGTCAATAAGACCATATGCCGAGCTTGCTTCCCATAACAGGAGAAAGGAACATAAGAGAAAAAAGCGGGACAGGGTTATAAAAAAAGATTGTAATTTTAGCTGTTTCAGATAGTTTTTTTGCTCAGCAGATATAGTTTCGGTGTTAGTTTTCATCACATAAATCCTCCCAAATTTCATTAAAGTATTCATTAAATTCAGGTGCACTACGATATCCCAAAGGCGAAGTATCTGTTATGGTAAGAGAAATGTCAGCGATTCTTTTTACACAGGCAGGTCGTTTGGAAAGCACAAGAATCTTATCCGCCAGACTGATGGCTTCTGAAAGATTATGAGTGACTAAAATTGCTGTTTTATGATTTTCACGAATAATATTCCCAATATCGTTAGAAACCTGAAGGCGGGTTTGGTAATCTAAGGCACTGAAGGGTTCGTCTAATAACAAAAGCTGCGGATTTAGGGCAAGGGTACGAATCAGGGCTGCCCGCTGCCGCATTCCGCCGGATAACTGGGAGGGTTTTTGGTCTTTAAATTCATACAGTCCGTATTTTTTTAACAAAGAAATTACATACTCTATATTTTCATGGTTCATAAGATGGTTGATTTCCAGTCCAAGACAGACATTTTTATAAATGCTTCTCCAGGGAAACAAATGGTCATGCTGAAGCATATAGCCGATTCTTAAATGATTTGCTTTGGTGGACCCGTAGACAGATGAGCCGTGATAAGAAAGCTGACCCGTATAATCAGTAATCTGTCCTGCAATGATGTTAAGCAGGGTAGATTTTCCACATCCACTGGGACCGACAATGGCAACAAATTCCCCCGGAAAAATTTGAAAGGAAATCTGGTCTAAAGCCTTGGTTTCACCGGACAGAGTATGATAGGAATAGGAAAGAGACTCCAAAGACAAAAGAGGGGCATCTAAAGAGTGTATTTTAAAATCCATAAAAACCTCCTGTAGGATAAATATATAATAAAAAAGTGATTTTTCAGATAATTTAAGATATGAAATAAGTAAAAAAATGTTACATTGTGCAAGAGAGAAGAATAAAAAGTCAGGTTCATAAAATCCTGTGGATAAAACAAGGGAAACTCGCTATGGAAAACCCCAATTTATTGTCTATTGACAATTCTATTTCGGGGGGGGGTATAATTCAAAGGAAAAGCAATAGAATTGCTGCAAGAAAAATTTGAGGGAAGAAAGAGAGGAATGGAAATGTTTTGTCCTAAATGTGGAAGTGAACTGCCGGATACTGCTAAGTTTTGCAATAAGTGCGGATACAAATTCGAAAAGAAAGAAGAAAAAAAAGGCTGCAGTTCGAAGAAAAGAAACATCCTAATAGCCATAGCCGGGTGCTGTATCGTTTTCCCACTATTGATTTATTTTGGATTATTTCATTATCCAAAGTCGGATTGGGTATATGGGTGCCATGTTTCAGATGGGAAATTCTATGCAACGATAGTAGGTTATAGGGGGAAAGAAAATGAGGTGGTAATTCCTGAAACCGTCAGACGAGGATGGATACCTTATAGTGTAACCAAGATTGGGTATTATGTATTTGAAGATTGCAGCAGTCTGACAGACATAGAGCTGCCAGATGGAGTAACCTACATTGAGGCTGGGGCATTTGGTGGTTGCAGCAGTCTGACAGACATAAAGCTGCCGGATGGAGTAACCTACATTGGGAATAGGGCATTTTATTATTGCAGCAGTCTGACAGACATAGAGCTGCCAGAGGGTGTAACCTACATTGGGGATTCTGCATTTGAAGGTTGCAGCAGTCTGACAGACATAGAGCTGCCAGAGGGTGTAACCTACATTGGGGAT
>CAZSWC010000022.1:340-3880 GCA_964610665.1 uncultured Lachnospiraceae bacterium | reverse complement strand
TCTGACCAGCATAGAGCTGCCGGATAGTGTAACCAGCATTGGGGATTATGCATTTTGGGGTTGCAACAGTCTGACCAGCATAGAGCTGCCGGATAGTGTAATCGCCATTGGGGCAGATGCGATTCCGTTTGGGTGTGGTGTAATCAGAAGATAACGAAAGAAAGAAGAGGTTAAATATTTATGAACATGAAAAAGAATACAACAGAAAAGATTTTGAATCTGCTTATAAGCACATCATTTCCATCTGATAAAAATACTAAGCGTAAGGAACTGGGAGAAAAAATAAAGGGAGACATAAATGTTGCGTATAAAGAGTTAGAAAAAAATGAGGAATTATCAGCCGAAGAAATAAAAGTGTTGAAAGAATGTTATCAGGAAATGGAAAATGACAGTGTGCAGTCACTTGCCAGTGTTCTTTCTATATTGGCAGCATTTATATCTGTACTATCACTCCTTGTTTCCATTGTTAGTCTGGCGAAGGATTTATTTGGAGAAAATGTTGAAGTGGTTTGTAATCCACAGATGTCAGGTATGTTGTTATGTTTTATAATTTTAGAAGTGCTTTGTATGATTTTAGTTTTATATTTTTCAAGCAAGATACAAAGTATAAGCAAGGAAAATGCAGGTTTTAGAAATCATATAGTAGCATCTTTGCTTCTGATACATGAAAAACAGAAAAATGATAAAGGGGAAGATGCACCATGAGAAAAAGTCAGAACGGCTTTTCGGCATGGAAGGATGCAATTTAAGTGATAAATACGGAGGAGAAAAACAATGGCATTACTGAACAAAATATTAGGAAAAGATGAAAGAGAAGAAAATTTAAAAAAGGAAATTAAAAGCTTAGAGCTTCGTAAGGAATCTGTGTTATCATCTATCAATGGTGAAATCGAACAGTTCAGGTCAGAACAGAGAGCATTGTTTTTTGAGGCAGGGAAGTATGCCTATGAAACATGGTGTGAAGGTAAGAAACAGGCGGAACTGACTTCCTATTGGCAGCAGGCACAAAGTCTGGATGAAAAGATAGCAGTGCAGGAAGCCAGAAAGAAAGAAATGTCAGACCGTTATGATGAAGAAATCCAGTTAATTGCAGGGAATCTGAATGTTGCAGCAGGAAACAATGCTCCTGCAGCAGCCTCTGCTTCTTCTGGTACTGCATCTTGTCCAAAGTGTGGTACACCCATTGCAGATGGTGACCTCTTCTGTCAGGGATGCGGTGCAAAATTACAGTAATCATTGATTTTACGAGAGAATGGAGAACAGTATATGTTTTGTGAAAAATGTGGAGCACAGTTGCCGGATACTGCTATGTTTTGCAATAAGTGCGGAAATACATTAAGAAAGAATGGAAAGAAAACTTCCTTTGCAGGCGGTGAAAAAAATAAGAGATTATTTGGCATTCTGGCAGGGGTTATATTGCTTGTGGTAGTGATTGTGATTGCAGCAGTGTTTTCAGGTCGAAAAGGAAGGACTGACATTTCAGAAACTGCTGAGGTGGAGAATATGGGAGAAGCCGTGGAAAACTGGGTAGAAGATGTGCTTGATACCGTACAGATATATTCTCTTTACGGAACCTGGACTGATAGTTATGGCGCAATCTCCTTTACGTTTAGTGAGGACGGAAGACTGCGGATTTCGGGCTTGGAAGATACCTTATCGGTAGAGGCTTTTACTTTTTCGGAGGTAGACGATGATACTTTACAATTAAAGGTGGAATCCGATGTTCCTATTGTTGGTGTGGTTGGTATGAATATGGATTATGAAATTGAAGGCGATACCATGACCGTCTCCATTGCAGGTAAGGAATTGAAACTGGTTAAGGTAGAGTAGAAAATTGAGTGGTAACGATAGAGTGTCTGAATAAAGTTTAAAAATTTATTTGGACATCCTATCGTTTTTTTATTTGATGATTTTTATATAGGAAGTGTGAAAACCCTGGGAGCAACGCGGTTGCGAAATAAAGATAGATGTGATATTATTAAATGCAGATTTAATGATACCGGAGTCGAAGCAGGGAAAGAGGAATTTGCGTTTACGGAGATGGTAAATAGGACTTAAAGGGTATCATTAAAACAAAGGAAGAATGGAGGAATTCACATATGGCACAGCTTTGGGGCGGAAGATTTACCAAAGAAACAGATAAGTTAGTGTATGATTTTAACGCATCGATTTCTTTTGACCAAAAATTTTTCAAAGAAGATATTGAAGGCAGTATTGCCCATGTTACAATGTTGGAAAAACAGGGAATTCTTACTTTGGATGAGAAGGAAAGTATTATAAAAGGATTACTGGAAATCCGTAAAGAGGTAGAGGAAGGGAAACTGGAAATCACTTCGGAATATGAAGATATTCACAGTTTTGTGGAAGCAAATCTGACACAAAGAATCGGGGAAGCCGGAAAGAAATTACATACAGGAAGAAGCAGAAACGATCAGGTGGCTTTGGACATGAGACTTTATGTGAGAAATCAGATTTGTGAAATCGATGAGGAATTAAAAGCATTATTACATACCTTAAATCGCATCATGAAGGAGAACCTGAAAACATATATGCCGGGGTTTACGCATTTACAGAAGGCGCAGCCGATTACTCTGGCTCATCATATGGGAGCCTATTTTGAAATGTTTAAAAGGGATAGAAGCCGACTGCGGGACATTTATGCCAGAATGAATTTCTGTCCCTTAGGCAGCGGAGCACTGGCGGGAACCACCTATCCTTTAGACCGTTTTTATACGGCCTCTTTGTTAGGCTTTGAGGGCCCCACGGATAACAGCATTGACGGAGTGTCGGACAGAGATTATCTGATTGAACTTTTGTCGGCTCTTTCTACGATTATGATGCATTTAAGCCGTTTCAGCGAAGAAGTGATTTTGTGGAATTCCAACGAATATAAATTTGTAGAAATTGATGATGCCTATTCTACCGGAAGCAGTATTATGCCCCAGAAAAAGAATCCGGACATTGCAGAACTGGTCAGGGGAAAAACCGGAAGAGTGTACGGTGCCTTGGTTTCCATTCTGACCACCATGAAGGGACTGCCTCTGGCTTATAATAAGGATATGCAGGAAGACAAGGAATTAACCTTTGATGCCATAGATACGGTGAAGGGATGTATTTCGTTGTTTCGTGGTATGTTATCTACCATGAGTTTTCGGAAAGACAGCATGAGAGACAGTGCTTTGATGGGATTTTCCAATGCTACCGATATGGCAGATTATCTGGTGAAAAAAGGCGTACCATTCAGGGATGCCCACAGAATCGTAGGAGAACTGGTGGTATATTGTATCGAAAGAGAACTTCCCCTTACAGGTCTGGACTTAGATTTCATGAAAGAGGTCTGCCCTGTGTTTGACAGAGATGTCTGGCAGGAAATAAGTCTGGAAACATGTGTAGAGAGACGGCTGACATATGGTGCCCCCAGCAGTGCTGTTATGAAAGATATAGTAGAAGCAAATGAAAAATACTTAAATGAAGGAGATTGGAAATCATGAGTGAAAAATTAAGAGTTGGAATTTTAGGTGGAACAGGTATGGTAGGACC
>CAZSWC010000022.1:0-330 GCA_964610665.1 uncultured Lachnospiraceae bacterium | reverse complement strand
AGGACAGAGATTTATCTCTCTTTTGGAAAATCATCCCTGGTTTGAAGTAACTACCATTGCAGCCAGTCCCAGAAGTGCAGGAAAAACCTATTTAGAGGCAGTAGGTGACAGATGGAAAATGGCAACTCCCATGCCGGAAGCAGTGAAAAACATTGTTGTAATGAACGTAAATGAAGTAGAAAAGGTTGCTGCCCAGGTAGATTTTGTCTTTAGTGCCGTAGATATGACAAAAGAAGAAATCAAAAAAATAGAGGAAGAATATGCAAAAACAGAGACTCCGGTGGTGTCCAACAATAGTGCTCACAGATGGACGCCGGATGTACCTATGGT
>CAZSWC010000021.1:0-28431 GCA_964610665.1 uncultured Lachnospiraceae bacterium | reverse complement strand
CTATTTAGGCGAGCCTGGCGAATCGGATTTGAAAGTTGTATCAGTTGAGAAAATTGTATTTATGCTTCCTTTCGAAAAAACATGCGTTGTTGATGTTCCCGAAAATGTAATTGCGGAATTCAATAAAACTCTTGTTGAAGAAAAGAAGGGTGTTTACGAAATGAAAGTTCCGAATCCTGACCTGAAGGAAAAGATTATGGCACAGCAACTGGTATTTTACAGCCATTTCCTTGGGATATCGATAGAAGAACTCTGCGGGCATACCATAAAGGAACTTGAAGGATTAATTGACTGCACTCTTATGCAGATGCCAGAAGAAACTCTTCAGAAGTTTATTGATGAGATAGAAGGCAGAAAGGCGGAAGAGTGATGGACGAAAGATTGCAAAGAGCAGCAAAGATTTTGGAAAATGAATTTGGAACCGACTGGATGACAGTTGCACAGATGCTTGGAACAGAAGATTTAAGGCGAAGAGTAGGCAAAGAACTTACATCGTTTATGGCATTTCCGGAGCGGGGCAGTGGTGGAAGCAACCAATGGAGAGGCAATTGTTCTCCGGAGGTGGTTCACAGCATTGCCAAATATGTTCTTGATACCAAGAAATACTATGGCAAGGATGTATCAGACTTTACAGTTTTAGATCCTATGTCAGGTTCAGGAACAACAAAGGATGCAGTTGACAGGCTTGGTGTTAAATCAATTCTGTACGACTTAAATCCAAATGCTCCTGTAGGCAAAGGAAATTGGAATGCACTGAAAAACGATGTAGAAGATTCTGCAGACCTTATATTTTTCCATCCACCTTATCATTCCATTATCCAATACTCGGGTAATATGTGGGGCAAGCCTCATCCGGATGATTTATCCCGGTGTGAGAATTATGCCGATTTTACTGAGAAGCTTAACCATGTAATAAAGAAACTGTATATGGCATTAAGGAGTGATGGCAGACTTGCAATACTGGTGGGAGATATACGATTAAAGGGCAATTTTTACTCTATGCCGCACGATATTATGCGAATGGGTAAATTTGAGTCTTTTATCGTAAAAGGCCAATTTAACTGCGTTTCGGACTCCAGAAGATATGCAAAACCTTTCGTACCAATCGTGACAGAATATCTCTTGGTATATCACAAAGACGATCCGTTAATGGTTTCTTATTCAAAGCGATTGGGAAACACGGTTGATATATCTCAAAAGGATGTTGCGGGGCTTACTTGGCATCATTTGATTCGAGCAACTATTGAGAAACTTGGAGGAGAAGCAAAGCTCACTGACCTTTACGATTATCTGTCAGAGCATCCAAAATCAAAAAAGAACGAGCATTATAGAGAAAGAATCAGAGCAACCATATACGAGCATAAGGAACAGTATATCCAAACAGGTAACGGTTCCTACAGACTCACATACAAGGTTGCATAAAGGAGGATATGTAAATGAATGAGGTTAATTTATCAGAAGTTATTGATGCGATTATGAATTCGTCAAATTCGGAAGAATTAGGTGATAGGTTTGAAGCAGCATATAAGTGTCGTGATGAAGATGAAGACCTTATGTTTGAAGATTTGTCATTTAACCTTATGAAGGCCATCTCATCAAATAATATTGATTCTGTGTTTTTCGCATTTTGCGGAGCATCAGCGACCGATATACTCAAAAAGGGTTTGTTTATCCCTGATGAAAGACACAGATTTTATCAAGAAATTGAAGAGGTGGATGTTGAAATTCGGTTTGATGATGGGACTAAGGAAACAGTTTTCTGCAGACTCAATACTGAAACTCATGAGCTTTATGACTTCGAAATTGAAGAAAAGGATAAAGATAAAGAAATAAGCAAGATTACCTTTAACTTCTGTTGTTTAGATTGTGAGGTATATCCCAAAAGCGATATGTACAATGATGATAAGTGGTCGTTCTGGTATGACGACGAGAAATGGAGGAAGAACTGATGGATAAATTTTATGGAAGAGTTATATTTGAAACTGCAGTACCGGTGGAAAATCCAGATAACCTCATATTGTTTTTGAATTCAATTGAATTTCAAAAGCCTGAGCTTTTAAGACTTGACTTTGCAACAATTCGCACAAATGTGTCAAAAAATTCAGACGGTACCTGTATATTAACAGTTAATTGTTTTGATTTTGAATATGATACATATAAAGCGGATTACGAAAAGTTAGGTATTGAACCGGATGGATTTACCTACGAGTATTTCAAATCAATATCAAATGATAATTTGAAGCTTACTGATATTCTTGTAGAGTGTGCAGATAAGGATGAACCGCATAAGCAATTGCCACTTAAACTCAAAGAAGTAAGGCTATATTTTGATCATCATAGCGGAGATGTATTTCTGAATTTTGAGGAGTATGCAACGGCGGATTGCCGCACAACCCTTCTTGACAGTTCGCCACTTGATATCATGGATATAGTAAGTGTGATTTCTGAATACGGTGATTATGATGGTTTCTGTGAATCTTTTGCAAAGGCTCTACTCGATAGCATGAGAACAGATGATGAAAAGCCGGAGAGAATGGGACATTACATGCTTAAAGCAATTAAGGATAACAGTTTTGATGATTTTCTGATTGCTATTTGCGGTTGGTCCCTTGAATCTCTTATGAAACAGGCTCACATTATTCCGGATAAGGAATCTCAGTTTCATGAAGAAATCATAGATGCAACCTTTGTTGGAATTTGGGATGATGATGTCCGCGAAGAAATGCCATGCAAAGTAAATACCATAACCAGGGAAATCTTTGATATCGAGCATGACTTTGATGATCCAAAAGGAAAAGAATTATTCGAGAACTTTGGAGAGTTTGTTATGATTGATGGCATAGATTATCCTGCAATTCCAAAGGATGAATATGACTGTGGCTATAAGCTTGCATTTTGGTATGGTGAAAACGAATGATTAAAAGATGAGGTGTCACTATGATATTTTACAAGATGAAAAACAAAGATAAAGAAGTGTTCATTAAGTCAAATGAAGTTCTTTTGACAAAAGACGACATAAAAAACTACGCTGTTAAGAACAACATAGTTGAAGAAGATGTTGAATGGAATGAAGCATATCTCGTGCCTACAAGCGATTATACGAAACATTTGCTATCAAGAGTTTATACTGCGTTCAGCGATGAACTTGAAAACATCAAGCGGAGTTGGATTTACAAAACTCCTGATGAAATATGCGGTATGTGCTATATGGCTGTATATATTAGCGATGTATTGAATGCACTTGATAATGCAGATGCATCTGACTTCGATTTTGATGTGCTTGAAAAATGGCTGAAGGATCCAAATAATATGGTTAAGGTTATATGCGACCGCATTACATTCCGTAACAGCAGCGATTACAACGAGGCTATATGTGATTACATAAGACAGGGATTGGAGGCGTAACTATGGGATGGTTTGGAATGCCGGGATGTAACCGTGAATCAGCATTTAATGAACTTTTTTCTCAGTCACAGTATGTGAAACCATTTGAACTTGTCTGGGAAAAGCATATGAAAAGCAAGAGTATAGCGATATATCGAATTGATGGCAGACTGTATGGAGAAACGGTTCTTTGGGCAGATTACGATGATGAGCTTATGTATAAGCCAATCAGTTGGGTTGACTCATTAAAGTACATACCTAAAAAGTATCACAAGGAGCTTCTTGAAAATTCATCACAGGTGGAAAAGGATTGTTATGCAGCTTCAAGATTCAGTCTGAAAGGAGCAGTAACATGAAAAATCTGTCTATTTCATAAAAACTATTTCTTCAAACATCTTAAGGAAAATGCTGCAGACGACTATAAGAAGACTGTTGCTTTCGATAGATTGATTGGAGAAAAACAGGAGAAAACAGCAATCAAGAGTAAGATATTTATATCTCGCTCAAGAAAAAACTGAAGACTTACTGCCTGAAGAGTGCAATTATGTACAGTATTTTGAATACAACGGCAGACAGGTCTGAAACAGATTTTAAAATGAAAGGGGAGGGGCTAAGGCTCCTCCTCAAATTTACGGAGGAATGATTATGAGTAAAATAAGAATTACAGTCGATATTGAAATAAATGATGAAGCAAAAGAAGAATTAAATATCACCGAAGAAGCCATATTGAATAGCATAAGAGTTGACCGAGATGATGCTGTTGACGGCGTATTGATTTTTCAAAATGTTGAAGGATTAGATCTAACAAGCGACATTGTTCTCGGTGATGGCAAAATTGTCTCAAGAGAAATGGTTGAGTCAATAAGTCAATGTTGAGTCAAAGTTGAGTCAAAGTCAAAGTTGAGTCAAAGTCAAACCTTTTTATTGACAATCAAGGGGATAATATGCTATAATATATATGTTAATTAATTTGTGCGTGGGGTTCCCGAGACTTTTACCAAAAAGTCTTAGCATACGAGATGGTTTTATTGTAATTAAAGTCAACAGTATAATTATGCCCATTTTGGGATAGTAACTGTTGGCTTTTTTTATTTGTTTTGCAGGTAACTGCATTTATAACGGAAATGAATGAAATCCAGATTTGGGATTCGTTTGTTTCCGCTTTTTTATTGTTTAGAAGCAGGAGACTGCTTTTAATATAAATATTTTAATCCAGGAAGGAGAGAAAGAAATGAATGAAAGTAAACTGAGGGGAGGTGTAGGTCATGGGGCCTCAATTCCACGAATCAGGATACGGCAGAACATTTTTTCAAGCGCAGCTTCCAAATCTGATTAAAGCAATAAACAGGTTGGCAGATGCTATTGAAAAGCAAAATGAATTAAAAGAGGAGGAAAAGAAAAATGATCAATCAGAGAATTGAGATGAAGCTTCCGGATGAAACAATACTTATTGCTGAAGCAACCGAGAAATCCGATTATCCTAGTATCAATATTTATCATAAAGACGCTGCAGGTGAAGTTGATGAGGTTGTTTTCGCAGAGTATAATCCGGAAAAAGAAATCGGCCGCAAGATTATGGCTGCAGCCTATCAGAACAACGACGATGAAACAAGGTATTTCAAATCGTTTCATTATGTGTTCAAGCCAACATTTAAGGATTTGTATCAGGTTTATAATGACGCTGAGAACAATGAGTTTAGGTTGGTTAGGGATGGAGATTTCTATGAGATAATCAGAGATAGTGATAATCTTGTTATTTACAGGGATTTTAGCTATGACAACGATAAGCTCAGACTCCATACAGGACACGAAATCTCTCTTGCTGTTTATGGTGGGGAAGACGGAGTTGAGAATGTGTCAATCGAATGCTTGGATTGCAATGAGGTTTTATACTCGGTAAAAAGAAAAATGCCACTTACTGAGATTTACAGGATGACACAACCAAGGAGCATGTTTCATGTCGTCAGTTTTGCAAGAGAATCTGATAAACTTCCCGAATACGGTTGTATTGGATTTTCTAAAATCAATTTTGGTTCAGACGGCAAAGAATTTTATTCAGAATGGACAGACAAAATTGAGCTTAAGAGAACGATTAAATTCGCAGCAGTATACAATGAGCTTGTCAATGACTATCTTTGCTACAATCTGCTCAAAAGTGTTGAGGATATGCAAAAACATTGTACCATATCTGAGAAATTACTTAAAATCTGGGACGGTAAGTTTGTAACCCAGATAGTAGCGGACGACTACACATTCTTTGTAGTTCTGTTTCCCAATGGTAATGAATCGGAAGCACAGATTTTTGCTTATGCAAATGAAATTCTTTATAAGCACATTGAACCGCTTGAGTTTCCGGTATCAGCAAATATTGATTGCGAAGCTACGATTTCTTATGTCAAGCATCTTGATGGTTATAAATATCCAAAAATAACTTATCTTGATGATGTTGAGGATGAATGCTGGAACCTTTTTAAGCAATATGCGGAGATGGTTGGTGTCAAGTTCGGAGATGGGATTGATTTCACAATTGCAAAGGAAATATCCGAAAAGATTATGTCCCTGGTAGAAAGAACTTTCGGAATTGATTTCCCGCTTAGTAAGGGAGGTTGATGTTATGAAGGTTGCTATTTATCAGATAATCCCTGAGCTTGATAATTCAAGAATGCTTTTTAACAGCCTTGAATATATGAAAAAAGCTCACGATGGAAGAATTCCGGCAGAAATTTACGAAATGATTTTTTGTGGAGAGATTGAAGCAGAAGACTGCGAGGATGTATTTCGTATATTTAATACGGACTTTCCTCAAGGATATAAAGGACGCTCGCTGTCAGTATCGGATGTTGTTGAAATCATACATTCCGGGACCAAGAGTGAATTTTATTTCTGTGATTCAGTTGAATTTACAGTAATTGATTTCGAAAAACAAAAAGTAATGACGTCAGTTCTCAATCACAATTATGATTGCGTACAGGAAAAAAAAGAAAATGTTAGTGTATTCTTTATCGGTAAAAACGGGCTTGAGCAGCATAAATGCAAATCGTTTGAACTTACGAGATGCAGATACAGCGAGACTCAGCTTGGCTACAGGATACATTGCAAAACGAATGACGGGAAGAAACTAAAATTTGATTTTTTAGATCGCCCGTCTATTATTTTGTCTAATTGCTTGGATACATTTCCCAAATCTCTTCTTTATATTGACGAAAAAACGACTCGTTATTCGGTTCACTCTAAAGAAAATCTTGGGATTGTATGTACATGGCTCATGCGAAAAGGATATATATTTGAGAGTTTTTAAGGAGGCGAAGAATTTGAAATTCTACATCAATGAAAGCGGTAGTGCAGGCAGGGAATTCAATACTATACAGGAGTTTCTTGATGCTATCTGCGACCTTGCTGAAACTTATGAAGAAAATGGAGAAGAATGGTTTGAAATTCAGGTTTTAAACGATTAAGGAGGATTATGAATTATGGACAAGATTAAAAGAGATACAAATGAAGATCTGATGAATAATGTGTTCGAACTTGTTAAAAAGTGTCATTGTTATGATAAGGCAGAAAAAATAATGGAATATTTTCTTCCTGAATCATATAAAACGATAGAAATTAGCGACTGTGAGTTCGACTTTGATGCAAATGTTCAATTTGGAGCGAATGAGGGCATTTACATTGATTGCAGTATCCGAGGACATTTTAATGAAAATGAACCTTCCGATAAAATTCAAATACTTCATTGCGGCACATTTAAGACTTTGGGAACCTCTCTTGAGGACATGCGTATTATGGGTGAACTTGCAGGCTCATTGGTGTACTTTGCCAGAGAGTATGTAAATAAGAACCTTGACAAATATACACCTGCAAAGGAGAGGAAGACAAGATGAGAAAAGATTTAGTTGTGTTTAGATGTAAGAACTGTATTGCGGACCTTAAGGAATATAATCCGTATATTGACTCTGAGGGTAAAACAATACCCATTGACAGGATTGAAGTTATTGAGGTGACGAAAGACTTTTGTGAAAATGCAGAGATTAACTTAAATTCAAATCCTCATCTTCAGGCACCTATCAAGCTTGATGGTTATCCTGAAAAGCCATGGAAGGTTGTTTTCTGGGATTCAATATATGACAGGGACCAGGGATTCTCCGAAGTGTATGGGCATTATGAAAGTTTTTCAGAGGCAAAAGAAGCAATTGAGTGTGAATCCTGTTCAAAGTATTGGGCTGCGTATGAAATCCAGATCGATAACGGAGAAGAGGGTGTGGCCATATATGTTTATGCTAACTGCAGACCTCTGGCGGATGAATTTATTAAAACTACATCAGGTGCTCTCAAACAAAAATCGCACATCCTGCCTTTAAAGCAGTACAAAGTACATGTTCACTTTGAAGGATGTATCGGTTATGGAGTTCTTGCCGGAGATGAAGTCGAAGCAAAAGAAAAGGCTTTGGAATTGTATGCAGATGAAGAACCGGAATGCCTTATTGATAAACTGGTGTATAAAGTATGTGATTGTGAGATGCCGAGTGGAAAAGCATCGTGCAGATCGCCTCGAAGAACTAAGTTCAACAGAAAGCTCACCGGTGATGAGTTTAACGGGCTTAATAAGATTGCATTAAGCACAAAGATGGACTGTTGGTTTTATATCCTTGAAGAAGTCGGAAAAGATGTTATATGGGATGTTGAGAACAACAAGATTCTTACCATCGAGGAAGGCGTTTCTCAGCTGATGGAGGGAATGGTTGATCCCATAACCGAATACGGCTTAACAGAAGATGAAATCAAAGCAGTAGAAGGAATATTTGAGCAAATAAATGATACGGAGGAAGAATAATGGATCTTAATTTAGGAGAAGTAAAAATACTGATAAAAGCATCTGATTTCGATAAGGCCTTTAAGGATGCAAAAGCATACTTTGAAGATTCGGAAAACATCAGAGCAGACGAATGGAACACCCTTGAGGATGTATTTGATGAGTTTGGGTATAATTTACTGACAAATAATGCAGGCGACATTGTTGACCTTGATGTTATATGCAGCGATTTGCCTGATGGTCAGGAAGCCTTCTTTGAATCAATCGCAAAAAGTGTCGAAGACGGAAGCTATGTTTGCTTAAAGCGGGAAGACCGACATTGGAAGCTTGTTTTTGAAAAAGGCAAAGTCAAACGTTTCGACAGCGAAATTGTTTACTATGATAAACCGATGTCTTATGACAGAGCGATGTGTCTTCTTTCTGAGATTGTTGAGCATACTTGTGTTGCCAAAAAGACAAGCGAAGCAATAGAACATCTTTTCAGACTCGGATTTACCGATGATGAACTTACCGATGTTTTTAACTTTGGAAAAGATGATGTTGATGATGTTATAAGGGAAATCAAGGAGGGGTAATAATGATAATTGAAGGTAAAGAGCATTATTTAGTCGTTTATGTCACGCTGGTTAACGGTGAGGACTATACCGAGAAACAACTCGTGACCGATGCGTTAAATGATGGCGGTCCTAAAATGCTTGAGGGAACTACATTAAATGAAATCGCAAAGAAAAACGGATATGAGTATTGCGATTGGTGTTCTCACGAGAACAATGGAATAATCAAAGCGACATTCAAGAAAAGAAAGGAGTGCAGGTGCAATGATGCAACTGGGCAACCTTGCAATTGTGGCAGCGAATCATAAGGATTGTATGCTTCAGATTTATGATAACGAAGTTACTGTCCATACCGGGCAGGGGACAGAAAGAAAAACAATCTCCTGCGATATAAGAGACAACGATTATATCAATAAAATCATAGCATACTTAAATTTTGGAACTGAAATAAAAACGGAGGTAAAATGATGAATCCTAAAAAAGAATTTATATCAATTTTTAAGGAACACATACATAGAGACGGAGCGGATAAGCTTTTGGAATATCTCTTGTCGGAAAAAAGTGATTTTTTCACAGCACCGGCGAGCACAAAGTTTCATGGAGATTATGACATGGGACTTGTAACACACAGTGTTAATGTGTATTACTGTCTTAAGGATTATCTTTCGAGAGCAAGATGTTTATCCGAATACAAAATGAACTATTCGGATGAAACTATTGCACTTGTCGCGCTTTTGCATGATGTATGTAAAATCAAATGTTATCACAAGTATCTTCGTAATGTTAAAAACGAAGAAGGTGTTTGGGAACAGGTGGCTGCATTTAATTTCGAAGATCCTGAACCTTTTGGACACGGTGAGAAATCTGTTTTTCTTATCAGTAAGTTTTTAATGCTCACCAATGAAGAGGCATATGCTATTCGCTATCATATGGGATTTTCAGAAGAAGGCAGCGGAAGAAATGCAGGTAAAGCATTTGAAAAGTATCCGCTTGCTCTGGCTCTTAATGTAGCAGACATGGAAGCATCATACTATGTTGATGACAAAGTAGAATTGGAATTAGAATCTTAAAAGACAAAGGGTGGCGGATAAAACCGTCGCCCGGATATGAAAGGAAGTTTTATTACGATGTATGGCTTAGTTTTAAGAGAAAAATATGGTACAGATGGCATTACAAAGGCTGATGTAATGGATATGTTTGATATGCTAGACAGTACCGAAGCTTATCCAATCGAACTTTCTGCATATGCTCAGGAAAGTTCTGCTATGGGCTTTATTACAGATGAGGCGGCAGAACTTATAGAATATGAGTATGAATATTCCGGACTCCACAATTATATTGCGCGTATCCTGGATGATATGCACATAGAAAATGACAATTGTGAATATGAGTTCAAGGGAATAAAAATATGGCTGAGCAGATGAGGAGGATAACGGTATGGTAGAAGTAAGAGTTAGTTTTCCTCTTGACGACAATGAAATTGAGCGAATATTTAATGCACTTAGACTTAAGCATGACGCGACTCATTCAATGGTGTATGGAAAGTATTATGATGATGACTTTATGCTTGATGAAAGAACTGTTGGTGATATTATCAGCAGACACATATCAAGCGAGTGTAGTTTTCACGGTATTGGCGTAGACACCATCATAGAGTCACTTGAAGGTAATGAGAGTAAAAGAAATTCGCTTTTGAAAGACTTTTGGGAAAAAGTATAATTGATTTTGGGGAAGTGCCTTCGGGTGCTTCCTCTTTTTTTATTAAAATCGAGAGAAGTCTTGATATTTTTGTCGAATAGGTGTATAATTATTACATAATAATTTGAATGTGAGGGTGAACGTTGTGGTAAAATACGACAGACTTTGGAAAATGCTTGAAAAGAAGAAGATTCGTAAGCACGACTTGATGGGATTGGCGGGATTTTCATCTGCAACATTGACTAAGCTTAATAAGAATGAAATCGTAGCGCTCACAGTACTTGTGAAAATTTGCAAGGCTCTTGATTGTAAGTTTGATGATATTATAGAGATAGATAAAGATGAAATAATGTAATGATATACATATACGAGAAATGCAAGATGGCAGTTACTGCAGACATCGCACCAGAAGAGTGTGAGCTGTGCGGATGTACATGTATATGAATAGCAGACGAAAAAGAAGTAACGGATATCGTGGAAGGTATATTACTTTACAGTGGTGCACTGTTCTCTTTAAAGAGGATGAAAAAGGAGATAAGCGTTATAGATGAAAACAATTAAAAAGATAGTGTTATTGTGTTTAATTGTTCTTGTGGTAGTAGCGGGTATACAGATTAAAGGTGGGTATGACAAATATCAAAATGCGCTTGAAGATAGGCCGTTAGAACAAGTCATTTTTGAACTCCAGAGTAAGGAAAATTATACACAGTATGAGGATGTCCCGGAAATATATTATAAGGCTCTTATCGCAGTTGAGGACAGGCGGTTCTATAAACATAACGGATTTGATATAATCGGAACGGGAAGAGCAATATATAACGATTTAAAAGCGTGGAAACTTTTGGAGGGCGGGAGTACAATATCCCAGCAGCTTGCTAAAAATTTGTATTTTCCTCAGGATGATACTCTTAAAAGAAAGATTGCCGAAATATTTATGGCTATGAGAATAGAACGTGAGTGCAATAAAGAAGATGTCCTTGAATTATATGTCAATGGCATATATTACGGTAGCGGTTATTATTGCATATATGACGCGTCAAAAGGGTATTTCAATAAAATACCTAAACAGATGACAGATTATGAATGTACCTTGCTTGTAGGCATACCAAATGCACCATCAGTTTATTCGCTTGATGTAAATCCGGGCTTGGCACATCAAAGACAGGAAAAGGTTGTTGACTGTATGGTTGAGCTTGAATACATAACAGATGATGAAGGTAAAGAGATTATAAATAACAGGAGAGAGTATGATTAAAATATTATTTGTCTGTCATGGAAATATCTGCAGAAGTCCGATGGCGGAGTTTGTGATGAAAGATTTGGTCAATAAAAAGGGCATGGCAGATCAATTTGAAATTGCTTCTGCTGCAACAAGTACGGAGGAAATAGGAAATCCCGTATATCCTCCGGCGAAAAGAAAGCTTAAGGAGCATGGCATTTCCTGTGAAGGCAAAACAGCAAGACAAATGACAAAGGAAGACTATGCATATTACGATTATATAATAGCAATGGACGGCTTCAATCTTAGGAATATGACAAGATTTGTAGGAAATGATCCTGATAACAAGGTTTCGCTTTTGATGGACTTTACAAATCATACCGGAGATGTAGCCGATCCTTGGTATACAGGAGATTTTGACGCAACATGGGACGATGTATATGAGGGATGCGTTGGTATAATAAAAAAACCTGTACACCGGTTTATACTACATATTATGAAGACTATGAAACATTTTACAAAGAAGCTTCTAATGATGTTGAACAAGCCAAAAAGACGAGAGAATATGGACTTGATATGGAAAATCATCCGAATTGGTTTGATGCGTCTTATATCTCATGGATGTCTTATGATTCGCTGAACATTGAACTCCCGGACGGGCATCTTTTCTTTGCACCGATTATCAATTGGGGTAAATACCGTGAGGAAAAAGGGAGGCTTGTCATGCCTGTAAGTGTACGTTTGAATCATGCTATTGCAGACGGATACTTGGTGGCAAATGTATACCGCTTGTTAGAAAAAGAAATAATAGCGTTCTGCTGCTGAGCTTGTAGAAGATAATAAATCGGAATTTAGGGAGCAAGTTGATATGAAAATTAAAGAAATCAAGGAGAATAAAAAACAATTTCTTCCGTTGCTGCTATTAGCAGATGAGCAAGAGGATATGATAGACAGGTATCTTAATAAGGGGACAATGTATGTTTTGGACGATGATGGAGTTAAGTGCGAATGTGTGATAACAGACGAGGGGAACGGTGTCCTTGAAATCAAAAACATTGCAACTGAACCAGAATATCAGGGAAAGGGTTACGGTAAAGCACTAATTGACTTCGTTGCTACGACATACAAAGGGAAGCATTCTATATTGCAAGTTGGCACAGGGGATAGTCCGTTGACAATTCCTTTTTATGAGAAGTGTGGATTTATTCGTTCGCATAGCATTAAAAACTTCTTCACGGATAATTATGACCATCCAATATATGAAGCAGGTACTCAACTGGTAGATATGATTTATTTGCAGAAAAAAATATAAATTCCAGTTTATCCAAAGTCAGAAAACAGTTATATAACTGAAATATGTGGGCGTATGCAGCATAACGAGCCATATATAAATCTTGCGAATATTAATGAGAGGTGTAAAATTATGTTAGAGTACAAAATTGAAGGCGGAAATTTACCTGTAGTTATATGCAGTCCGGAGGCAGGGCAGACACTTTGCACTGAAAAAGGTTCAATGAGCTGGATGAGCCCGAACATGAAAATGGAAACCAATGCCGGCGGAATTAAAAAGGCAATCGGAAGAATGTTTTCGGGAGAATCAATATTCTTAAATGAATATACTGCCGTCGGAAGCCGTGGTATGATTGCATTTGCCTCAAGCTTTCCTGGAACAATAATTCCGTATGAGGTAAGTGCCAACAATGGTATAATCGTTCAAAAGAAAGGGTTCCTTGCAATGGAAAAAGGCTTGGAGCTTTCGGTCTATTTTCAGAAGAAATTAGGAAAAGGCTTGTTTGGCGGCGAGGGCTTCATTATGCAGAAGATAACCGGAAACGGTCTTGTTTTTCTTGAAATTGACGGATACTGTAAGGAATATGATCTTGCATCAGGAGAAAGCATAATTGTAGATACAGGACATCTTGCGGCAATGGCTGAGACTTGCACGATGGATATAGAAACCATTAAAGGCGTTAAAAACATCTTTTTCGGCGGCGAAGGTGTTTTCTTAACTAAGGTTACAGGCCCCGGAAAGGTGTACTTGCAGTCAATGCCCATTGTGAATGTTGCAGGTGCTATAAGTCCGTATATAACAACGCCGTCATCGGATTCAGGTATTAAGATTAGTTTGGGCGAAAACTAAATGATTAGAGAAATAAAAATAAACAACACCAAAATCCGATATGATTTGCAGTATAAGAAGGTTAAAAATATAAACCTGAGAATCAAGCCTGATGGCAGTATCAATGTTTCTGCAAATAGGAGAGTGCCTCAAAAGACGATAGACGAGTTCGTGATGTCAAAAGCTGAGTTTATTATTCGTGCTTTGGATAAATACAAAAACAAATCAAATGAGGCATCCAAACAGATATATTCCGAAACAGAGCTAAAGGAACTGATACCGAGCCTGTGTGAGAAAGTATACCCGTATTTTGAAAAAAGAGGGATTAAATATCCAACGATAAAGTTTCGTAAGATGATATCTCAATGGGGTAACTGCCGTTCGGAAAAAGGTGTTTTGACTTTCAATACAAATCTTATGTATGCACCATTAGAGTGTATAGAATATGTGGTGCTTCATGAGTTCACACATTTTTTACAGCCAAATCATTCGGCTAAGTTCTATAATGAACTTGCAAAGACTTGTCCCGATTGGAATGAACGAAGAAAGAAACTGAAAGATATACATATACGATAATGAATGAGGATAATTGATTATGAGAGAATTAGAAATAGGTGCCGTATATAAGCATTTTAAGGGTAACTTATATCGTGTAGAGGATGTTGCAAAGCACTCCGAAACCGGAGAAACCTATGTGATTTATAGGCAGATGTATGGTGATGAATCCTTGTGGATAAGACCTCTTGATATGTTTTTGGAAGAGGTTGATCATAGGAAATATCCGGATGTAAAGCAGAAATATAGATTTGAGAGGCAGTAAAATATCAGGGAGGCGAGAAGCTATGAACAGAATATATCTTTGTATTGACTTGAAGAGCTTCTATGCCTCCGTAGAATGTATGGAATTAGGACTTGATCCGCTGACAACAAATCTTGTTGTGGCAGATGAATCCCGAACAGAAAAAACAATTTGCCTTGCGGTAACCCCAAGCCTTAAATCTTACGGCATTCCCGGAAGAGCAAGACTATTTGAAGTAGTTCAGAAGGTTAAGTATGTAAATCAGGAAAGAAGATATAAAGCACCAAACAGAATCTTTACAGGAAAGTCATGTAATGCAGTGGAACTCAATAGTAATCCTGCACTTGAACTTGATTATATTATTGCAAAGCCACGAATGGCACTTTATATGGAATACTCAACACGGATTTATGATGTGTATCTTAAATATGTGTCTGCTGATGATATTCTTGTGTATTCAATAGACGAAGTGTTTATGGATATAACAGGATACCTCAAACCAAGCGGTAAAAACGCACATGACTTTGCAATGATGATTATTCGTGATGTCCTTAAAACAACAGGTATAACCGCAACAGCAGGTATAGGTACAAATATGTATCTTGCAAAGATTGCAATGGATATAACGGCTAAAAAAATGGCTCCTGATAAGGATGGCGTAAGAATAGCAAAACTCGATGAGATGACATACAGACGTGAACTGTGGGATCATAAACCGCTGACTGATTTCTGGAGAGTGGGAAAGGGCATATCAAAAAAACTTGAAGATAATAGAATGTGGACAATGGGTGATGTTGCTAGAGCATCTACTACACCACATGGCAGACAAAGACTAAAAAAACTGTTTGGTATAAACTCAAAGATGATTATTGACCATGCATGGGGATATGAGCCAACCACTATTGAAGAAGCAAAAGCATACACTCCGGAAACAAAGAGCATTAGTTCAGGACAAGTTCTGAAAGAACCATATACCTTTGAAAAGGCAAGAATAATCGTATGGGAAATGCTTGAACTGTTAGCACTTGATTTGGTTGAAAAAGGGCTTGTAACAGATCAGATTGTGCTTACGATAGGTTATGATATAGAAAATCTTACAAATCCTGAGATTGCAAGTTGTTACAAGGGTGAGGTTAAAACAGATCCATACGGCAGAAGGATACCAAAGCATGCACACGGTACTGCTCACACTTCAAGACAAACATCATCAACCAAACTCATTATGGATGCAACACTTAAACTCTATGATGAAATCGTTGATAAGAAGCTCCTTGTAAGAAGAGTAACAATAGCAGCGTGCAATCTTGTGCCTGAGAGCAGTATTGAGAACAAGCAAAGCTATGAGCAATTAGATTTGTTTACAGATTATGACGAGCTTATGGCAAAAAGAGAACAAGAAGAAAAAGCATTGCAAAAAGAAAGAAAAATTCAGGAAGCAATGATTGATATAAAAGAACGGTATGGCAAGAATGCCATACTCAAAGGCACTAACCTGCAGGAAGGTGCAACAACGATAGAGCGAAACGATTCCATAGGTGGACACAAAGCATAATCTTGAGAATGAAACTTAGCTATAAATTGAAAGCGAGGGTTATAAAATGAATAAAATATTGGTTACACTATTGGTTGCTTTGTATACAATTCCTTATATGTTTTTGGGAATGTATTGTCAGTGGATTGATTATGGCTTGCTAATGACAAGTTTAACATTTTTGACTTTTATACCACCCTTTGTCTATGCATATTTTTGTGCAAAAAAAAGACTTAAATATGTTCTTATTTATGGAAATATATTAACATTTATGACATCCCTTGTACTAACATTTATATTAAATGCTATGGGTTTGACAGATGAATTAGGTGGAAGTTGGTATGGAACATTTAAACCACTTAATTCAATACAAATGGTAGTAGTATGTTCTGTTATATCAGCAATTATTCAAAGTATGATATATCATATATGTAAAACAAAAAAAGATTAGACTCAAATTTCGATTTATCGAAAAGACAGGAGGTGCAAAATGAGCGAATTTCGATATAATGATATATTAAATATGCCATATCCAAATCCGGAGATTGAAAAAGACTTTTCGGATAAGATACTTCGTGCTGCTCAGTTTGCTCCTTTTGCAGCCTTGACAGGATACGATGAAGCAGTAGAAGAAACTGCAAGACTTACTGATAGCAAAATTGAGCTTGACGAATATCAAAAGGCAGAGCTTAATGAAAGACTTCAATATCTTTGCAATTCAGAGAATGATGAAGAGGTAAGTATAACATACTTCGTGCCTGATAAAAGAAAATCCGGCGGTGCATATATAACTAAGAAAGGCATCGTCTTAAAAGTAAGAGAATACGAAAAAGACGTCGTTATGGAAGACGGAACCGAAATTCCAATAGATGATATTATCGAAATCGACGGAAATCAGTTTAATGAAACGCAGAGCATTTAATGGTAGGGGGATATAAAATGTATAAATACGAATATGAAACAGTGTGCCCTCCCATAAAAAATAGACAGTAAAAAGCTACAAAAAACGGAATGAATCGTAATAATTCTTTCATTTTCGTAGAAGTAGTCGCATTTATTCCACGGTTCACTTGACAACGAGCCTCTGCCGATGTGATGATACGGCGAAAGAACGAAGCAGCCCCAATGGCGGTTCGCCCCGGCACAAGACTTTCATATCGGTTCCTTATTGTCAAGCAACTTTTGCGGTATAAACGTTCAGCAGGTGCTCGTACGCTATTGGAGACAGCCAATTAAGCGCCGATTGTGGTCTTATCGGGTTGTAGTATGCTTCAATATATGCAAATATATCGGCTTGCGCTTCAGCTCTCGTTCTATAGTGCTTATGATGCACAAGTTCACATTTTAGACAACTGAAAAAGTTTTCTGCTACGGCGTTATCATATGGATCACCCTTTCCTGACATACTTTGAGTAATGTTGTGTTTTGCTAAAGCTTCACGGTATCCTAAAGAAGCGTACTGTACACCTCGATCACTATGAAAAATTAAGTTGGTTTGCGGCTTTTGACGGTTTACAGCCATTTCCAAAGCGGCAACCGTTAGGTTGGTATCAATGCGGCTCGAAAAGGCGTAGCCGACGATTTTCTTAAGGCATAAATCCTTAACAATTGCGGTATACAGCCATCCCTCGTCGGTTGGGATGTATGTAATATCACCAACCCACTTTTGATTTGGTTTATTTGCTGTAAAATTTCTTTGTAAAAGATTCGGCGAAACAGCGTAATTATGATTGGAATTTGTGGTGATTTTATATGCCTTTTTGCGTATGGAATGTATATTGTGCAGCTTCATCAATCTGTGAAGCGTGTTTCGCGAGCATGGACACACCGGTTTAATCATATGCACAAGGGCGTCAAGTCCTGCCGCAGGGTGTTTTTCATGAAATGAAATCAGTATACGCAAAAGCCTTTGTTCGTGTTGCTTACGGGCGGAAATACCACGATTTTTCCAGGCATAATAGCCACTCCGAGAAACTTCAAGCAGCCGGCATAATTTATCTACAGAGACCTCAGAGCAGTTAGCATCAACAAAGCGATACTTATCCTCTATAGTTTTGAAAATATGCCGACGGATTTTTTTAGGACATCAATGACCTCGTCTTTCTCGGCAAGCTGCTTACGAAGTGAGCGAATTTCGGCTTCAAGTTCACGCTGACGCTTGTCGTTGCGGTTTTGCCTGTCGGTTGCGCCGGGTTGAAAGCCTGCGCGCTTGAGCCAGGATTTAAGGGTGTCTATGCAGATACCAAGCTCTGCGGCAACTTCTTTTGAGGGGCGCCCTTGTTCGGTAACCATTTTAACAGCGCCGGCTTTGAATGCCTCATCATAACGAGGTGGTATTGTTCCTTTTTTGATTGACATGAAAACCCCTCCTGTAATTTTAGATTTGTGTCCATTCCATTATATCACACTTTTTTCTGTCCATCAAATCTGGGAAGGGGGCATACAGAGGTGTGATAATATGTTTTCAATAGACGAAGCAATAATTCAACAGAACAATCGTACTAATGGTAAGATTGAAAAAGTTAGAAAATGCTGGTGGATAAAAGTTAATACAAAATCTTTTCGTATGCACATGCTCGATGATGCGCTCTTTCCGTATCTTATGACAGTTTCATACACAGTGAACGGAAAGAAATATAAAAAGACGAAATACATAGGTTTAAGAAAAGACTTGATAGGCATTTTCGGAACGGTTAATGTTTATTACGATGAAAACAAACCTTCAAGATGTGCAATCAGATTATTAGGAGATGAACCTACATGAAAAAAATAATTATAATTGCTTTGATAGTTGTAGTTGCTATATCTGCATCCTATCTTATCGGAACCGGATATATTATAAATGGTGGTGTTTATCTTGGTGAATACAATGTTTCAGAAGATGGAATGGAAATGACATTTAATGCCGGTGTAGCATCTTCGATGGGATTTATCAGAGGATACAAGGATGAAGGCGGAGGTATTAAACCTCATTACCTGAAATTCTATTCCGCATTTGGCGGATTAAATGGCTCGTGGGGAGCAAAGAATGAATTTGTTCTTCCGCTTGATGCAGATAATACCGAGATATATTTTTATCGTGGAAATGGCGGATACGAACTTGTATTGCAGAAAAACGAAGAATCAGGTCTTTGGGAAAGACCATAGCAGAGGAGGAGAACTATGATGAAAATATTCAAAATAATATTAACGATTGTTATTATCGTTGTGGTTGTTGGCTTGGTTTATTCTTTTTTTCACATTGATGGCAGAGAAATTAAAAACATAAAAAAGTTATCACCTGATTGCAGAGTGTCGGTTGTGGTTAGCGATACATATGGAAATGAGAACAGGCAGGAGTATGAGTTAAATGCCAACCAGATAGAAGGTCTTAAGAATTTACTGATGAATAATTCATATGAAAGAAGATTATCTTCAACAATAATCGGTCACTTGTCTGAAAAAGATTACACAATATTTGCGGATTGGGACGATGAAGGAAAACCACAGGTGCTTCTATATATAAAAATTATTGGAAATGAATATATAAATTTTTCACAGCAGTTCAACTTATTTAAGCATAATATATATCATAAAATCAAAAATCCCGAATTTGAAAAAAAACTGATTTCTATACTGGAAACTGAGTAAGGAGGAACACAATGAAGAATAAATTGATAGCAATATTTGCAGTTATTGGTGCCATTGCAGCAATAGCAGGCACAATTGCATATGTTTTGAATTTTGGAAAACGAGTTGATCATATTTCTGAATAAGATAAGGAGGTATCCTTTATGAAGAAAAAAGGTCTCATAGTTACAATTTGTGTTTTAGTAGTTCTCATAATAGCGAGTTTAGTTACCAAATACATTGACACGGCAAATGTATCAACAGGGCACGAGCCTGAGTGCTGTATAAAAATTGTAAGTCACGATGGCGGTAAGGTTACATATTGGGGACTTGGTTATAAAGTAGTGAGATATGTCGGTGTTTCTCCTGATGAACCGTATGAGAGCAATATCGGTGTTAAAATGGGCAGTTGGTTTATGAATTATGAAAAGCCAACAAATGTGATTTTGGATGTCAAGTCTTTCGGAGATAATAAGACATTTAAAGTTTCTGATAAAGCAGATGTTGATTTTATCACCAATCTGCTTAAACACTCCAAATACATAGACGAGCCTTGTGATGGAATTATTGATTATGCAATTACCTATGATGATTACACTTACGATGTTTTAATAAGTTGCAGTGAAATAAGAAAAGGCAATAAGCAAGTAAAAATATCTGATAAGGATATGGAAGAACTTGAAAGAATCCTTGTAACTGCAGCTGATAAAAAACGCATTTACACTTATGAAGAATCTGTGGAAGAAATGTCAAAACCCTATCTTATTCTTGATAAAGAGAACAGAGAATTTCAGTTCTTTTGGTCTATGTTTTCAAGCTATATAGCACAAGGAACATACGAGGTAAAAGACAACGAGATTATCTGTAAAACAGATGACGGAAACAATGTATATGTCTTTGAGATATTAGAGGGCGAAGGATATAAATTTACAGAAAGCAAATCATCAAGAATACCGAAGTATAAGTATTCAAGTGATGCAAAAGAAGCTCTTGCACCCGTTGTAGATGGAGCAATATTTAATTAAGGAGGAAAATCAATGAAGAAAATTACTTTAATCTTACTGATGCTAACCTTACTTATGATTACCGGGTGCAAAGATAATGAAAAGAATCTTTATCTTCCTGAAGCAAAGAACGATAAGATTTATACCACCATCGGCGGTAATGAAACACATCAAGGTGAAGGTTATACAATCTCAGTTCCCGACAAAAACTACCGCTACGAAAAAGAATACGATGATGGAGTTTTAGAAGAAAAATGGGAATACACCAAAAAAGATGATGTTGAAATCAAGGTTACAACCTATAAAAACTCTGATGAAATATCCGCAAGAACTAAATTCTTAAAAGAATATGATGAATATATCTTCGAGGATTTGTTAGGACAATCTCTTTGCGGACAAGAACCTGACGGAGATACATTATGGTTTAACATCCATATATCAGGCGAAACAGTTTACATTGTTTCTTGGGAGTTCCCGAAGAATACAAGTGAAGATTTACAAAAAGAATTATCAAGCATAGCAGGAACATTTACTCTTGCAGAATAAGGAGGTACAGAATGAAGAAAATAATATATTTTTTACCTGCTATACCATTTACCATTCTTTTAGTTTATTTTTCGTTTTTAACTTCAATAGATACAACTCCTGTTGTATGGATGATTGATACGCTGCTCATATTATCGGGAATGTTATTATGCAAAAATAGATGGTGGGGTTGTTTCTTTGGTGTTATTGTGGGTGGAATACTTATATATATGGGGTTACAGGAAACAGGACAGATTTTCAAGGAATATATTATAGGTTTTCCTCTCATAATTTTTTATGTAGCGTGTGCTATTTATGTTTCTAATAAAGCAAGGAGGTAAATGTGTATGGAAAGCCATTTTGGTAACATTGTTAATTTTATCTTTGCTTTAGTCGGTGTAATTATAGTTGTTGGAATTAGTATTAAAGTAATAATAAATATTTTCTCAAAAGAAAAAAGTATTAAGGCAATAGTTATTGACAAACAAAGCTATGACAAGCAAATATACAGGAAAAGTCAAGAACCATTCACGAGGAAAGACTATGTTGTAACTTTTCTTTGTGGAAATAAAAAGAAATATTTTAATGTATCAGAATTATCATATAAAAATTATCGAGTTAATCAAAAAGGAACGCTAAATTACAAAGGAAGTCGAATCGTTGATTTTAAATAGCGTAAGGAGGAACATACAATGAAAAAATTATTATCCATTATCTTATTAATCACAATGTTGCTTTCTATGGCAATGGTAGCAATTGCAGATGGTGTTGACGGACCTATGCAAAAAGCAAAAATCAAGGTGGCAATATCCGCAGATTTTCCACCGTTTGAATACTATAATGAAAACGAAGAACTGTACGGGTTTGATATTGATCTTATGAATTACATAGGTGAAAGAATTAGATTTGATATTGAATTTGTGAATATGTCATTTGATCAACTGTTTTCTGCAGTTATGGGCGGTGATGTTGACTGTGCAATATCAGCAATTGCTATAACCGAAGAACGAAATAATGTGATTGATTACACCATTCCATATTTAAGTGCAAAGGTAACTTATTCTGATGGTGAAACCACTGATACAAGTTTAGAACAATATGCAATTGTCTTTCCTAATAACTCTGTTGAAAAAACAAAAGTTCTTGAAGCTGCAGGACAAATAGCAATATATAACCTCGTTAATGATGCTTTAACAGAATTAATAGAAGATAAAACTGTTGAAAAACTCGGAGAAAAATATAATCTTAACAAGGCAGCGGATACAGATGAATTTGATTATGAATATACAGTAATGCCTGTTCCAACAGATTTGCCTAATGGAGAAAATGATACAACTGGTGATAAGGTAATGTCAGATGGCACACCGCCTGCACCGCCGAGTGATTGGGCAAAAGAAAGCGTTGATAAAGCAAAATCATTGAATATCACAAATGATGATGTTGTTTATCCTTATCGCATGTCAATTACTCGTGAAAAGTTTTGTGAGATAATTTACAACTATTGCAGTATTGTTGGTGAACTTGTTGTTGATGACGGACATATTGTTTTTAAGGATACAGACAATGTTAAAGTGCAGATTCTAAATGCAATGGGAATTATCAATGGAAAGTCATCAACAGAATTTGCTCCAAATGATTTGCTTACCCGTGAAGAAGCTGCAACAATTCTATTCCGTATGATTGATGCAGTACATCCCGATTGGGCAGCTCATCAAGTATATTATGATTTTGAAGATGCGGCAGGTATATCGGATTGGGCAATGGATTCTATTCAGACAATCTGCAATATGGGAGTTATGGAAGGTGTCGGTAATAAAAAATTTGCTCCAAAGGACACTTTTACAACAGAACAAGCCATTGCGACTATCGTAAGAGTATATGACGGTTTTAATCCAAAGCAAAATGATAGCAAGTGGGATAACCTTACTTTTGCGGACAAATTAAACGCAAATATGCCCGTAGATAAGAACTATATGTTCTCTCCGTTATCAATCAAAATGGCACTTATGATGGCTGCAAACGGAGCTTCGGGCGAAACTTTAGAGGAAATCTTAAAAGTATCGGGTGTTGATGATTTAGAGAGTTATAATAGCAGTACAAGAGCTATGCTTGATAAATATTCCGAATCGGATATATTGACACTTAATGTATCTAATTCAATATGGATAAATTCTGATAAGACACCTCAGAGATTTTCAAAAACATATCAGGATATGCTCTCAAAGACCTTTGATGCAACATCAGACATTGTAACTGATAAAAATGCAGTAAGTGAAATCAATGGTTGGGTAAATGATAAAACCGAAGGCAAAATTCCTACAATTATCACTGAAGATAACAAGGACTTTTGGGCAATGCTCGTTAATGCAGTTTACTTCAAAGGCAGATGGCTTAATGAGTTTAACAAGGGTGCAACTGAAAAAGATGTATTTACATCAAGAGATAGTTCGCAGACAGAAATAGAATTTATGAATCGCAGAGCATGGATGAGCTATGCAAATACAGACGGAGTTTCTATTGTTGCACTTCCGTACCTTACACGTCAGGATGTTTTCAATGAAAACGGCGAATATATTGAAACAAAGAAATTAGACGGTGTAAATATCAGTATGTATCTTATGATGTCAGACGGAAGCTTTTCGCCTGAAGAAGTTTTGAATAAGGCTGAAATGGATTCAACATACATCACTCTTTCGGTTCCTAAATTCAATATCGAATATAGCACCGGACTTAATGATATATTAAAAACAATCGGTATAAACAAGGCTTTTGAAGAAAACGCAGAGTTTGAGAAAATGTTCGATAGCGGAAATATGTGGATTGATTCGAGCATACATAAGACATACATAAAGGTTGATGAAGAAGGAACTGAAGCTGCAGCGGTAACTTCAGTTGGTATGGCAGGTTCTTCAATGCCTCCTGAACCTATTGAAGTTAAATTCAATAAGCCTTTCACATTTGTAATCAAAGATAATGCAAATGGGGAGATCTTATTTATGGGCGAATATGCTTTTGCAGAGTAAATAGGCAAAGAATATCAGAATAACATAAAAACGAACAGTCAGTCATAATGAATAGATGATGTAAAGAAGGTGGAATAATGCCATTTCGTATTATAAGAGAAGACATAACAAGATTGGATACTGATGCAATTGTAAATGCTGCCAACAGCAGACTTCTTGCAGGCGGCGGAGTCTGTGGTGCAATATTTTCGGCAGCGGGAGCGGAGGAACTGCAACGAGAATGCAACAAAATCGGATATTGCGGAATTGGGGAAGCGGTTATCACAAAAGGGTATAAGCTTGACGCACAATACATAATACATACGGTGGGACCGATTTACGGACAAGATCCGAAAAATGAAGAAAATCAGCTATACTCATGTTACAAAAATTCACTTGGGCTTGCCAAGGAAAAGCATTTAAAATCAATTGCTTTTCCTCTTATTTCATCGGGAATATACGGTTATCCAAAAGCTGAAGCAATTAAGATAGCAACAAGAGCGATAAAGGACTTTCTTGAAGATAACGATATGGATGTATATCTTGTAGTATATGATAAGAAAGCGTTTCAAATAAGTGAAAAGCTTTTCAACGATGTACAAATTTTCATTGATGAAAGGTTTGTAAAACCAGACGAGCGTAGACGAATTGCGGAAGATGGTGCAGTAATAGAATCATATAATTTATATGTATCGGAAAGGACAATGCGTGATAAATGTCCTGAAGAACGAATAGAAGCATCGAAGATGTCTGAATTGCTTCCAAAATCAACAGACGCAATTGGCTCAATCTTAGGAACAGGAATTGAAAAAAAGAAATCGCTGGAAGATTTGATGAATATAAAGATCGAAACGTTCTCTGAAATGCTCCTGCGTATGATAGACGAGAAAGGAATGACCGATGTGGAGGTTTATAAGAGAGCAAACATAGACAGAAAACTGTTTTCGAAAATCCGCAAGAAAGATTATACGTCAAAGAAAGTTACTGTTGTTGCATTGATAATTGCATTAAAACTTAATATGAAAGAGGCAAGAGAGCTATTGGGCAGAGCCGGATTTGCTTTCACCCAAAGCAGTAAATTTGATATAATTATCGAATATTTTATCGAGCAAGGGAAATACGATATATTTGAAATAAACGAAACGCTGTTTGCGTTTGAGCAGCAGTTGTTGGGAGCATAAATCAAAATTGAATTTGTAATAATATATAATATGGAGGATGAAAGCTATGTATAAAAATATTGAAAAACAGACGGCACTTAGACTAAAGGAATTGGTTGAGTATCAGCTGGGGCAGGTTGTAAGCAAAACCCTTGTGCAGAACGACAGCGTTAGTATGACGATTTTTTCATTTGATAAGGGTGAAGAAATCTCAACGCACGCCGCAGGCGGTGATGCGATGGTTACGGTCTTAGAGGGAACAGGACGCTTTACGGTTGGCGGCGAGGTATTTATATTAAGCGAAGGTGACACGCTGATTATGCCAAAGGATATTCCTCATGCGGTATTCGGTGAGGAACGGTTTAAAATGCAGCTGACCGTTTCATTTTAAAATCAATATGTCGCATTAAAAGCGACCTGACCTCTGTTTGAAGATGTTAAAATAAATACATCAAATCAAACGGAGGTATTATGGCAAACAAAAATTTAACAGAAATGGTATTTATTTTGGACAGAAATGGTTCGATGAATGGGCTTGAAGCTGATACAATCGGAGGGTATAACAGCCTTTTGGAGAAGCAGAAAAAAGAAGTAGGAGATGCAACGGTTACAACGATACTCTTTGATGATCAATATGAAATGATTCACGATCATGTGGCTATCGGTAAGGTAAAAGATATTACCAATAAAGAATACTTTGCAAGAGGATCTACAGCTCTTCTTGATGCAGTAGGAAAAACAATCAACCATGTTGGTAATAGACACAAGAATGCACTTGATAATGAGATTCCGGGAAAGACAATGGTTGTCATCATCACTGATGGATATGAAAACGCAAGCCGCGAATTTACACTTCCACAGATTAAGCAGATGATTGAAAGACAGAAGGAAAAGTTCGGATGGGAGTTCTTGTTCTTGGGGGCAAATATTGATGCGGTTTCGACTGCTGCAGGATTTGGTATAACCGTAGATAGGGCAGTAACATACGAGGCAGACTCTGTTGGAACAAGAATGAATTTTGATGCAGTATCACAGGTAATTGGCTGTGTCATTCGTTTATTGAGGTGGAATACAAAAAATTTTATAGAAACGGCAATTTGAGATATTGTTAAAATAATTAAAGATATATGTTGACATTTTAAGCGTTTTTTATCGCATAAAATAAGGGGTTTCAGAGGTCAAAACAGGCAAGGTAATGGTTTTATATTACCTTGTCCGAAAATGCAGTTTTCGTTTTCTACACACATAAAAAATATCGTGATACACAAAACAGGTATCACGATATTTTTTGAGTTTTATAATATAGCCATTTGTGAAAATATTTCTGCTCGGATAATAATATTATGTCGTATGGTTTTTCGGGGCTTGTATCACGCACAATATATCCGTTGCCGTGTACTCTTGGTTCAGGGCTGTCTTTCGGTATGATTGTTATATAATTTTTCTTCGGCTTACCGAAATCAAACTCCCATTTTTCGCCTCTGTAAACGCCGTCGTGAAAACTGTAACCGCCGGCATATACAATCGTTGATGTTACTGCTGATACGATGAAAGTTAAAAACCATATTTTTTTCATTGCCTTTTCACCTCCGATTCATAATGTTTTTTGTCGACAAAAATCCAGTAGTTTGATTTTCTCCTGACCTATGGCTTTATCAATGCCCGAAAGAAGATATTTTCCAACCGGTGTTGTCAGATTCGTAAACCATCGTGCATATCCAATACTGATTTCCGTTTGAGATTGCTTCTTCCCGCACATATTCGGCATCAAAGGTTACCGTATAAGACTTATGCTTTTCGTCTGAATTTTTATTATCATGGGGTTTAATTTCCACATTTGAAATTGATTTTATATTGTCAATCCGTCTTTCGCCGTCCTTAACGAAGGTTTTATTTGTCAGCGGCAAATGCGGAATACTGTCATATAATTCCGTATTTAACAGGTTCGACGTAACCCCACCGAACATTGTAGTTTTTGCAATACATTGTATTGCTGTGTCTTCATCTTTTTCATTCAAAGCCTTACAATACATTTTAATGATTTCTTCGGGCGTTTTTGATTTCATATCATCTTCGGATTTCAGCAGAGGTACAATAAAGTCTGCAAAGCTTACATTTGTTATTTCATCAAAGCTCTTTCCCGATAAGCTGCAGGCATTTTCAACTTGATGCCGTCCTGTGCTTATAAACGCTCCTATAATTTCGTTTTCGTATTTAACAACGATACCTCTTGCGGTGGTTATGGGATAAAATTTTTCGGGCATACCCTCACGAAGCTGATAAATGTCAACCGTTACAGCTTTTTCGGCATACTTGCTTAAATCAAGTCCAATATCCTTTGAAAGTTCATTGTTGTAGAGATAATAATACTCATTTGCGGAAAAATCGCCAAACTCATTAAATTGCGGCAAAGTATCTGTAAGCGACGCAAGTTTATAATTTATATTCCAACCGTATTTTGCAAACAACTCTCTGTCTTTATCATCAACAACATAAATCGCATCGCCGCCTGCTTCCAAAAGAGAATCCAAAAAGCGAGGGAAAGCATCATTTGCCGTATATAAAACGCCGTCCTTTTTTACAAAAGTTTTATGATACAAGGTGTCCCAATAGACATCATATTCCGAATCAGTATCATTTTCATTCATTATAAGCTTATATGCTCTTATATAGTTTGCGTTTAAGTCAGGTGCCTCACCTTCATACGGCATTATAGAGCCCAGCCCTCCGGCTTCGTGGAAAAGGCTTTCTATATTGCCCCATACGGTAATGCTGTCAGCCTGATTGAATCCCGCAAAATCAGATATACGGCTTACGGTTATATCCGAAAATCTGTCTGCGGTTGTATATTCCACATCACATTCAAAAGCCTCGCCCAAAAACTTAAGCGGCACATATGTATGATTATTGAATATTTTAGGCTCTGTATCCATATTGACTGCGTTATTGTTTTTAAGCATTGATTTGGAATCAATAGTAAAAACAACAGTGTTTTTGTCATCGTTATAATCTGAAAT
>CAZSWC010000020.1:0-29094 GCA_964610665.1 uncultured Lachnospiraceae bacterium | reverse complement strand
ACCCTCTGTCAAAGCCGGCTTCTCTTGCTTTTCCGGCAGGCACGATTTCCAGTTCCGCAGACATGAAATCTTCTTCCTCAATGTCATATTTTTCTTTTAAAATATTTAAAATATTTTTCTTAACTGCTTCTTTTTCTTCTTTCTCTTCCTCTCCCATAGCAGGTACATTACCGATAATTAAATCCAAGGCTTCTCCTTCAATTACTTTAGCTGCCTTTTTCTCCAGCTGTTCCTGAGAAAGATGAATTAAAAGGTCAGAAATAAAGAATACCGGATCGTCCTCTTCTTCTCCAATATTAATTTCTACCGTAGTGCCATCCTTTTTCACAATTACACCATGGATGGCCAAAGGAAGGGTTACCCACTGATATTTCTTTACGCCGCCATAATAGTGGGTATCCAGATAAGCCACTCCGTTATCTTCATAAAGAGGATTCTGTTTGACATCCAATCTGGGAGAATCAATATGAGCACCTAAAATGTTCATTCCCTCTGTCATAGGTTTTTTTCCAATTTTGAACATAACAACAGCTTTGTTCATCCATACAGCATACACCTTATCTCCAGCTTTCAAAGTTTTTCCTTCTTTGATTGCCTGCTGTAATTCTACATAACCTTCTTTTTCAATCATATTTACAGTAAAATCAACACATTCTCTCTCTGTTTTTCCATGATCAAGAAAATACATATATTCTTTCCCAAAAGCATCTGCTGCTTCCAACTGCTCTTTCGTATAGCTTTTCCAAACATTTTTTCTTTCCATCTTCTTTTTCTCCTTTTTTATTATTGTTTAACAGGCATTTGCAAAACTCAAAGAGGTAACGATATTTTTGTGCAATTTTCACCGCTGCATAAAAAAGTGCTTTGACCACGACCGGTACTTAGTGCCTGTACTTTAGGCGCTTATGTACCTCTGTCAGTGGTCAGCAGCGAAAGTGTACTTTCGTTGCAGGAAGAAAATTGCACAATAAAATAGCTAAAAATACGAGTTTCGCAATTATCTATGTTATTTAAGATCTTAAATCAATTCCCAGTCCTTCCAGACCATTTAAAATCTTCTTCATGGCTCCCGCCACATCCGCCTCCTCTAAAGTTCTGTCCTTTGCTCTAAAGGTAATGGAGTAAGCTACAGACTTATATCCTTCCTTAATCTGGCTTCCTTCGTATACATCAAATAAATGATATCCTTCCAGAATCTTTCCGCCTCGCTGTGCGATGACTGCTTCTATCTGACCTACCAGAATTTCTTTCGGAACTACCATACTGATATCACGGCTGACTGCAGGATATTTCGCAATACCTTCATATTTTCTGTCAAAGGTTGCAAAAGGTTCCACATTTGGCATATCTAATACCGCAATATATGCTTTGGTTCCAATATCGTAATTATCCAATACCTCTGGATGTACTTCTCCCAAATAACCAAGAACCACACCATCATAGATAATACTTGCCTGACGTCCCGGATGTAAAAATACTTTTCCGGCATTGGGATCGTAGGTTACTTTCTTTCTCATACCCAGTGCATCAAAATATTCTTCAATCACACCTTTCATGGTAAAGAAATCACCATCACCATAAAATCCTAAAGTAAACTGCATTCTTTCCTCTGGAAGTTCTGTCAATGGTAATGCTTTCGGCAAATAAATATTTCCTAATTCATACAATCTTACATTTTTATTTCTTCTGTTATAATTGGTTGCCAGAGAGGTTAAAATTCCATGTAAAGGCACTGTTCTCATAATAGAGAAGTCCTCACCCAAAGGATTGGAAATGGTAATTGCATTTCTTAATACATCATCAGAAGCAAGCATTAATTTATCAAATACCTTAGGACTTTCAAAGGAATAACACATTCCTTGGGAAAATCCACAAAATTCTGCTACATCTCTTGCTTTTTCTTCCAGACGAAGCTTAAACGGCAATTTACCTGTGGTTGCTTCTCCGCTTGGAAGTGTCATAGGAATCTTATCATATCCATAGAATCTGGCTACTTCTTCTGCAATATCTGCAATGCCTTCCAAATCCTGACGGAAAGAAGGAATCACTAATTCATTGCCTGCTTCATCATAGGTTAATTCCAATCTGGCGAAAATTTCCATCATAGTCTCTGTAGAAATATGAGTTCCTAACAAAGCATTAATTCTATCGGCATCAAATTTAATTCTGTTAAGTTCTTTCAATGGTTCGCAAACATCTGCCATACCGCTTACAACTTCACCACAGCCTAACTCCTGAATCAACTGACAAGCTCTGTTAATGGCCGCCTCCGCATTTCTTGGGTCAAGACCTTTTTCAAATTTACCGGAAGCATCGGTTCTAAGTCCCAGTCTCTTGGCAGATTTACGAATATTGGCACCATGGAAGGTAGCGGCTTCAAAAAGAACTGTTTTTACCTCATCTGTAATTTTTGAATTTTCACCACCCATAATACCGGCAATACCGATTTCTTTTTCACCGTCACAAATCATAAGCATATCAGAATCCAGTTTTCTTACCTGCCCATCCAGTGTCTGAAATTCTTCACCATCTTTCGCCCGTTTTACTACGATTTTTTTACCGGCAATGGTATCTAAGTCAAAAGCATGCATAGGCTGACCATATTCTTCCATTACATAATTTGTAATATCCACTAAATTATTAATGGGACGGATACCGCTGGCAGCCAGACGTCTCTGCATCCATTCCGGTGATGGTGCAATCTTAATATTGGTACAAACTCTTGCACAGTAACGACTGCAAAGGTCTTTATCTACTACTTCTACGGAAATGTAATCTTCAATCTTTTCACTATTTTCTTTTACTTCTACCACTGGAGCAACAAAAGGCTTTTGAAAAGTAGCCGCAGCTTCTCTTGCAATTCCAAGAACACTGTAGCAGTCTACACGGTTGGATGTAATTTCATATTCAAATACGGTATCTCTAAGTCCCAGCACTTCAACGGCATCGCTGCCTACTTTTACACTGTCATCAAAGATATAAATTCCTTCTTCCGGTGCATTCGGATAGAAATCTTTCGAAGACCCCAGTTCTTCAATGGAACACATCATTCCAAAAGATTCTACTCCACGAAGCTTTCCGTTTTTAATTACGATTCCGTTTTCCGGCAGCGGTCCGCCATCATGTCCTCCGGCAACTTTACCACCGTCTACAACTACCGGCACTTTATCTCCCACTTTTACATTAGAAGCTCCTGTTACAATCTGCAGCTGTCTGTCTCCCAAATCTACCTGACAGATAATTAACTTGTCTGCATCAGGATGTTTTTCAATAGACAGAATCTGTCCCACATATATTTTATCTAAATTCTTATCTAATCTTTCAAAGGTTTCTACCTTTGTTCCGGATAAAGTCATGGCATCAGTGTATTCCTGATCACCACATTCCAGTTCCGGCACATATGCCTTTATCCATGATAATGCTGTATTCATTTTATTTCCTCCAATTTTCTTTGTTAGGTTTCCTACTCAAAAGGGGTTCACAGGCTCGCAAATGCTTCGCATTTCTGCTGTTCTGGTTTTCACATCAAAACTGTCGTAAGAATCGGATGTCGTTTTCGTAGAGAAGCCGCATATCGTCGATTTCATATTTAAGTAATGCGATTCTTTCCAATCCGATTCCAAAAGCAAATCCGGTATATTTTTCCGGGTCAATGTTGCTCATTTTTAACACATTAGGATGTACCATTCCACAGCCTAGGATTTCAATCCAACCGGAACCTTTACAGAAGCGACAGCCTGTTCCACCACATTTAAAACAGCTTACATCCATTTCTGCACTGGGCTCCGTAAAGTTAAAGTGATGAGGTCTGAATTTTACTTTTGTATCTTCTCCAAACAATTCTTTTGCAAATTCCGCAAGAGTACCTTTTAAATCTGCAAAGGTAATATGTTTATCAATTACTAAACCTTCTATCTGGTGGAAAGAAGGGGAATGAGTCGCATCTACTTCATCAGAACGAAATACTCTGCCCGGCGCAATCATACGGATAGGAAGCTTGCCCTGTTCCATTACATGAACCTGTGTGCCGGAAGTCTGCGTTCTGAGCAAAATATCTCCATTGATATAAAAGGTATCCTGTTCATCCTTGGCTGGATGATCTGCTGGAATATTTAAAGCTTCAAAATTATAATAATCGGTTTCAATCTCCGGTCCTTCTACCACTTCATATCCCATACCGATAAAAATTCTTTCTACTTCTTCCATTGCAATGGTATTCGGATGACGATGACCTACATTATTTTTCTTTGCAGGAAGTGTAACATCGATTACTTCTGCTTTCATCTGAAGTTCACGTTTTTTTCTTTCCATTTTTGTTATGGCTTCTTCTAAAACTTTTTCAATTTCTGCTCTGGTCTCATTCACCATCTGACCTACTTTCGGTCTGTCTTCCGGTGCCACATCCTTCATGCTTTTCAACACGGCTGTTAAAGCACCTTTTTTCCCTAATACGTTAACTCTTACATCATTTAATTTTTCCAACGCATCAGAATTTTGAATCTGCTCTAAAGCTTCCGCTTTAATCTGGTCTAATTTTGTTTTCATTTTTTTCCTCCATTTTGTAAAATAGATGCTGCTGCCTGTTTTTTATAACAAAAAAACCTGATGTCTTAACGACATCAGGGACGAAATTCATATTCCGCGGTACCACCCACATTCTTGATTTTATAAAAAAACAAACTCTCATTTTGACGTAACGTGTCTTATACGGCTCATCCTACTGCTTTCAGACAAGCTGCTCCGGTGGGAATTTCAAACTCCTGTCTGAACTTGAAAAATCTTACAGCCGATGGATTCTTCTCTCTGAAAGAAAACAGGATTCTACTGTGCACCTTCTACGCATTTATCTATTTTATTCACTGTTCACTATCTTAGATAATTTTTTCTTAAATGTCAAGTAGAAAAACCTCTGTGCCCACTAATCCAGATTATTTTCTCCCCACTTTGCAAGCTCCGTAAAAACAGGCAAAAGAGCCTTCCCTTTTTCCGTAAGAGAATATTCTACACGAGGAGGAACTTCATTGAATTGCTCCCGGTGCACAATTCCCAAGGCTTCCAAATCCCTGAGTGTATTGGAAAGCATAGTATTGGTAATTCTTGGCACTGCTTTTTTTAATTCCCCAAAACGAAAAGAGGGCTTTTTACACAATTCATAAATTATATGGGTCCGCCATTTGCCGCTTAAAAGTTCCAATGTCCGGCGCATAGGACAATTATCACTTACATTTGTACTCATTACTCTATCTAAATATTCTTCTGCCGTTAATTCTTTCTTCACAGTTTAACTCCCTCATTTACTATCTCAGATATTTTTTCTTCTAAAGCATAACCGGTATCTAAAACCATACTAGGTATACTTTTGTTGCGTACTTGCAATCTATTTTTATACATAGTATATTTTTGATACCATAAAATTGTCAAGATAACTTTGCGAAAAAGAAAGGAAAATAAAATTATTATGAAAACTGCAATTGTTTATTATTCTAAACACCGCGAAAACACAAAAAATTCTTGGAGAGTTTGGTTGTTCTGGTTTCGATACTTTCGGTCCCTTTAAACTTATTGGCGGCATTGCCAAAGGACACCCGGATAATACAGATATACAAAGTGTCCTTAATTTTTTTAGTGATCTGTCAGCTTCTTAAAGATTTTTTTCGGCACTTTCTACTACATGTTTTAAAAGTACCGTTGTAGTTACACTTCCCACACCGCCGGGAACCGGTGTAATAGCATCCACAATTTCGGATACCGGTTCATAATCTACATCCCCACAAAGCTTATCTTCGACCACATGAATCCCTACATCAATGATTGTCTGTCCGGGACGCACATATTCTGAGGTAAGCATTTTGGGGACTCCGGCACATGCTATAATAATATCTGCATTTTTACATTCTTCTTTCAAATTTATGGTCTTGGTATGGCAGATAGTAACTGTGGCATTACGGGATAATAAAAGCATTGCCACCGGTTTTCCTACTACCATGCTTCTGCCTACTACCGTTACCTTTTTTCCGGTCAGTTCCACTCCATAATAATCTAATATTTCCATTACTGCCTGAGGGGTACAGGGTGGATATCCTTCTTTTTCTCCTGCAAACAAATGTGCATCCCCTCCGCTGGTAAGACAATCTACATCTTTTGTCTCCTCCAACAAAGTCTTAATTCTCTTTTCGTTTAAAGACTTGGGCAATGGTCGAAACACCAATACTCCATGTACGGAAGTATCTTCATTCAAAGAAACTATCAACTGCTCCAATTCTTCCTGTGTTACCTCCGGCGACAGTTCTCTAATCTCGACTCCTGCTCCCGCCCCCCAAAAACGTTTGCAGATACCTCTCTCATAGGATAAATCATCTTCTCTTGCTCCAACACGTACTACCACCAGTTTTGGTTCTATCCCTTTTTCTTTCAAATTGTCTATTCTTTCCTGCAAACCGGCAAGCATTGCTTTTGCCGCAGGCATTCCGCGCAATTCTCTCATTTTGAATGACTCCCTTTCTCAATGAAATTTCTCTTCTTTTCCTGTTTTCTGACCTAATAACCTGAACCTTAAAAACTCTCCTTTACTTCTATTTTCGTCAGTTTTTTTAAAATTCTGTCATAAACTGCCTGGCATCTCTTTCCCCCATCCTCGGTCATTTCCATTGCCTTCCTGTTTAATCCGTCGGCTATTTCCGGGTTCTTTAATGACTTCGTATTAATATATACATTCATTACTGCTCCCTCCATAGCTGCCCTGCAGGCTACTGCTGCCACGGCCACATCACTAAGCGCCAGAGAGCTTCCTTTTTCCTCCAACTCTTCCATGACAGGCACCAGTTCATACAGCTTTTTGGTAAGTTCCAAAGGGGTTAATGCCGCTGCAAGAAGTGCTTTTTCCATAATCTCTTCTCTCTTTGGGTCTTCTTTCGGAATTTTATACGCCTTAGCTAAAGGAGCAAAAGCTTCTTCGTCTTTTTTTATACCACTATAAAGTTCTTCTATCGCCTCCTGTAAATAAATTAAGATTCTATCCACATCTTCCTGATACATAGCATACTTTTTCTTTCCACTGGTGAGATTTGCCACCATGAATAAAAGTGCTGCTGCCAAGGTTCCCACAAGGGCAGAAGCTCCACCGCCTCCCGGTGTAGGCTCCTTACTTGCCAGTTCATTTATAAATTCTTTCATCTTTTCCTCACTTTCCTTGTCCAAGGCACGACCATACTTTCCCTGTTTTCCTGCCTGTGGGACAATACTTTTTTTAGTTTCCCCTACATTCCAAAATCAAACAGACTAATCTGATTGGTTTCCGGTAAATCCCCTAAAAGATGCAGGGAATCCATCATATCACATACGGACTTGGATACCTTTGCCCGGTTTCTAAAATCTTCTTTGGACAAAAATCCGCCTTCTTTTTCCACATCCTTGGCAGCCTCCATTACAGAATCCGCCGCTTTTTCTCCCATGCCATCAATGCTGTTTAAGGAAGGCATTATTTTTCCGTCCATAATCTGAAAATTACGGGAATGTGCCTTGAAGATATCTATGGGTGTAAACTCATATCCTCTGGCATACATCTCCTGTACAATTCGCATATCTCTCATGGTATCCTGCTCTTTCTTAGAAAGAGAATCATTTCGCCTTTTATAATCTGCAATTACCTCTTCCAGATGCTTTTTTCCCTGGCACATAATCTCATAAGAAAAAGCCGAAGCACGAATGCTGAAAAAGGCCGCATAATATGCCAACGGATAATATACCTTACAATAAGCAATTCGCCATGCCATCATTACATAAGCCGCTGCATGAGCTTTTGGGAACATATATTTAATTTTTTTGCAGGACCAGATATACCAGTCCGGCACCTGATTGGCCAGCATTGCTTCTTCCCATTCCGGCTTTAATCCCTTCCCTTTACGCACACTTTCCATAATGGTAAAAGACAGACTGCTCTCTACCCCTTTATTGATAAGATAGGTCATAATATCATCTCTTGTACAGATAGCAGTGGCAATGGTTGCCTTTCCTTCCTCAATCAAAGTCTGGGCATTTCCCAGCCATACATCCGTTCCATGAGAAAGCCCGGAAATACGAACCAGATCGGAAAAAGTCTGAGGCTTCGTATCCAATAACATCTGAATAACAAAATCTGTACCAAACTCCGGAATCCCAAGAGACCCTACCGGACAGCCTCCCAATTCTTCCGGGGTAACCCCTAAAGCAGAGGTATTTTGAAATAAGGACATAACTTTCGGATCATCCAGTGGAATGGTAATCGGGTCAAGCCCAGTTAAATCCTGCAGCATACGAATCATGGTCGGATCATCATGTCCCAGAATATCCAGTTTTAGTAAGTTATGGTCAATGGAATGGTAGTCAAAATGCGTGGTTATGGTATCCGTTGTCATATCATTGGCCGGATGCTGTACCGGCGTAAAGGAATTAATATCCTCTCCTACGGGAAGAACTACTATTCCTCCTGGATGCTGTCCTGTACTTCGACGGATTCCGGTACATCCTCCTACCAGACGGTTAATTTCACAGGTACGCTTTTTTACTCCCCGTTCTTCATAATAATTCTTAATGTATCCAAAAGCAGTTTTATCTGCCAGGGTTCCTATGGTTCCCGCACGGAAGGTCTGCCCTGCTCCAAAAATTACTTCTGTATATTTATGTGCCTTACTTTGATATTCCCCTGAGAAGTTCAAGTCAATATCCGGCTCCTTATCTCCTTTAAATCCAAGGAAAGTTTCAAAAGGAATGTCAAACCCATCCTTATGCAGTTTTTCTCCACACACCGGACAGTTTTTATCCGGCATATCGATTCCCGCTCTTCCGGCATATTCCCGCACTTCCTCTGATTCAAAATCATTATAAAAGCAGTTCGTACAATAGTAATGAGGACTCAACGGATTTACTTCCGTAATTCCCGACATCGTTGCCACAAAGGAAGACCCTACGGAACCTCGGGAACCTACAAGATACCCATCCTCCACGGATTTCCACACTAACTTCTGGGCAATGATGTACATAACCGCGAATCCATTGCTAATAATGGAATTTAATTCTTTCTTCAACCGGTTTTCTACAATTTCCGGCAAAGGATTTCCATACATCTGGTGTGCTTTATTATAGCAAATGTCCGTCAATACCTGATCTGAATTTTCAATCACCGGAGGACATTTATCCGGCCGCACGGGAGACATGGTTTCAATCCTGTCCGCAATCTTATTGGTATTGGTAATGACCACTTCTTCTGCCTTATCACTTCCCAAATAAGAAAATTCCTGCAGCATCTCTTCCGTAGTTCTAAGATACAAAGGAGCCTGATCATCTGCATCCTTGAATCCTTTTCCAGCCATAATGATCCGGCGATATACTTCATCCTCCGGGTCTAAGAAATGTACATCACAGGTTGCTACTACGGGCTTATTAAATTCTTCTCCCAGTTCTACAATCCGCTTATTGATATTCTGAATATCTTCTATGGAATTGACATTCTTTATCTTTTCCGAAGCAATCATAAATGCATTATTTCCTGTCGGCTGAATTTCCAGATAATCATAAAAATTCACCAGTCTTGCAATTTCGGACTCTGATTTTTCATCCAACAAAGCCCGATACAATTCCCCTGCTTCACAGGCACTTCCTAAAATCAGCCCTTCCCTGTGCTTTATAAGTTCACTTTTAGGAATTTTAGGACGCTTATTATAAAAAGTCAGATGAGACTGAGAAACCAGATTATATAAGTTTACTCTTCCGGTATTGTTTTCTGCCAGTATAATGGCATGATACGAAGGAAGCTTGGCCTTTGCCTGTGCACTGCCTTCCCCCAGGGCATTGATTTCCGACATTGTTTCAATCTTCTTTTCTTTCAGCATCTCAATAAATTTAAGAAACATCTGTGCTGTGGCACCGGCATCATCCACCGCCCGATGGTGATTTTCCAGTGAAATTTTTAAAGTTTTACATACGGCATCCAAAGTATGTTTTGCCTGACCGGGAAGCAGAATCCGTGCCAATCCCAAAGTATCTGCATAGGTATACTCTGCTTCTATCTTTTGTCTTCTCAAATTTTCCTTAATAAAACTCATATCAAATCCGGCATTATGGGCTGCCAAAACAGCACCTTCACAAAATTTTACAAACTTTGGCAATACCTCTTCTATAGTTTCTGCCTCCATTACCATCTCATCATGAATGCCGGTAAGCTGTGTAATCTCATAAGGAATGGGAACTTTAGGATTTACAAATACAGAAAAATTGTCCACAATCTCTCCGCCTCGTACTTTTACCGCACCGATTTCAATAATTTTATTTTTTACCGGCGAAAATCCCGTGGTTTCAATGTCAAAAACCACAAAAGTATCCTCCAGAGTCTGTCCCTTATCGTTCATGACAATGGTATTTAAATCATCTACCAGATAAGCTTCTACACCATAAATTACCTTAAAGAAGTCATTTTTATCCGGGTTTTCTTCTCCCGCCTCTTTTCGCTTTCCTTTTTCCGCTTTCCACAAATCTTCCCATACATGATTGGCATCCGGAAATGACTGTACTACCCCATGGTCTGTAATGGCAATGGCAGGATGCCCCCAGGCATAAGCTCTTTTTACAATATCCTTGGCTTCCGATACACCATCCATATCGCTCATTTTAGTATGACAATGCAGTTCCACTCTTTTTTTCACACTGTGATCCATACGGGAAGTGGTAAAATTCTTGATTTTCTTAATTCCAATCAAAGAACCTATGGTAAGTTCTCCATCAAATTTATCCACCATAGCCATACCTTTTAATTTGATAAATGCCCCTTTTTTGATTTCTGAAAGCAGTTCTTCCAACAAATCATTTCGGGTAAAGACCTTAATGGTCATGGTATCTGTGAAATCTGTAATATCAAAAAATACAATGGTCTTTTCATTGCGGATTTCCCGCATATCCAGTGCAATAATCTGTCCCCGGATGGTAACTTCTCCAATTTCTCCTATTACCTCAGAAATCGGCATTGCCTCATCCTCAAAATCTTTTCCATAAATCACATCCGGATTATCAGAGCGCTTCTGAGGCCGTCTGTAATCTGCCTTGTTTTCACTCTTTTCATCTTTTCCTTTTGAAAATCCTGTTTTCTTGCCGGATTCGCCTTTGGTTTCCGTTCTTTTTTCCGTATCCTTTTCCTTCTTCTTCTCTAAACTGCTTTCTTCATCCAAAGACTCTGTTTTACTGCTTCCTGCAATTCTTGCCGCAATTTCCTCCACCTTACGGCGAATCATGATTTCGTCTTCTTCCCGGTGTCTGCTTTCCTTTGTCTCTACAAACACCAAAGAAAGAGAGGCAGCGATTCCGCACCTCTCTACTATGATTTTTTCCAGAATTCTGAGCAATTCTTCCTGTAAATCCCGATACAGTACTGTATCTTTTATTTCCAATACCATACTGCCTTCTTTCGGATAGGTAATCTCAGCCTGCTTCAACATACTATGCAGTATATGGTCATACTTTTGGATTTCTGCCAGTATACTCTCCAGATAATTTTCCATTAAGTTTTCTAAGGTATATTGGGAGGACAGAGTATATTTTTCCTGTATTTTTATCTCTAACTGATGGTTGGGAAATAACTGTTTTTTTATGCTGTCTTCCAATTCCCAAATCCTATTTTTTTGTAACAAATGGTCACTTTGAAGATAAATACGAAGCCTGTCCTTTGCCCGATTACTGGTAACCCTCTCTACCTGGGTATCTTCCACTAATGTACGCATCTTTTTATCCAATTGCAACGTGGGAAACACTTCTAAAAATTTCTTACTCATAAATTAATCATTCCAATGCATTAACTCATCCTTTAAAGCCTCTAACAACTGCTCTTCCGGAATTTTCTTTACAATCTGTCCTTTTTTAATCAATAATCCTTCTTTGATGCCGCCGGCAATTCCAATATCTGCTTCTTTGGCTTCTCCCGGTCCGTTGACAACACATCCCATAACTGCCACTTTAAGATCCAGATCAAATCCTGATACCATGGTTTCTACCTGATTTGCCAAAGAAATCAGATCAATTTTCGTTCTTCCGCAGGTAGGACAGCTTACCACTTCAATTCCCCCCTTACGAAGTCCCAAAGTACGTAAAATCAGTTTTGCAGATTTAATTTCTTCTACCGGATCCCCGGTTAAGGATACCCTTATGGTATCTCCGATTCCCTGATTTAAAATAATTCCAAGCCCTACAGAGGATTTGATATTACCGCTTAAAACGGTTCCTGATTCCGTAATACCTACATGTAACGGATACGGTGTTTTTCCTGCCAATAATTCATGGGCTTTTACACACATCATTACATCAGAAGATTTGATACTGATGACCAGATTATCATAGCCCAGTTCCTCAATCATGCGAACTTTGTCCAAAGCACTCTCTACGATTCCTTCGGCTGTAACTCCACCATATTTTTCCACCAGTTCCTTTTCTAAGGAACCGCTGTTTACCCCTACACGTATGGGAATCTTTTTTTCTTTGGCAGCTTTTACTACTGCTGCCACATTTTCCTTAGAGCCAATATTTCCCGGATTGATACGGATTTTATCCGCTCCGTTTTCTATTGCCGCAAGAGCCATTTTATAATCAAAATGTATATCTGCCACTAAAGGAATATGAATCTGCTCTTTGATCTTTTTCAGTGCTTTGGCAGCTTCCATATTTGGTACCGTACAACGGACAATCTCACATCCTGCTTCCTCAAGTCTTAAAATCTGAGCCACACATTCTTCTACATTTTCTGTAGGAACATTGGTCATAGACTGAATTAAGATCGGATTTCCTCCACCGATTTTACGATTTCCTATCTGAACTGCTTTTGTATTATCCCGATACATAATAGACTCCTTTCTAAAAGACCATACTCTGTCTGCTTTAATTCTTCCTCTTTCTCACCGTCGCTTTATTTTCTACCATTAAGTATACTCGAAAACCAAAAATTTGCCTATCCTTATTTTACATAAATACATTCTATGGAAAAAAGTTTGTTTTTCTTTCCTGCATCCTGACACTCAATGGTAATTTCACATCGGTCTCCCTCTATTTCTTCCCAGGGGATTTCAAACAAAAGCTGCCCATTTGTTTTGTAGGCACTTCCGTTTTTTACCAATACTTTTCTCATACTGTCATCTCGCAAAATCACTTGCAGTTTTTCCATGTTCTCTTCCCTCTGCTTCTCCTTTCTCGGATACACTTGGGAAGTATTCTCTGCTCCAAGCACTTTCACCGGAAGAAAAAGTAAAATACATACCCCAAAAAGAAAGATTCTTTTTGCAATATAGAAACTGTGCCTCCCTTCGCTGCAGAAAATACTTTTTTCCTGAATCCAATAGTCCTTTCTTTTTCTTCCATAAAAAAACAACTCTTTCAGATTCCATCTCTGATTTTCATTTTTTTCCCACATTTCCAGTTCTCTTTTTACTTCCCGCATTCCAAAATATCTTTTAGCCGGGTTTCCTCTGGTGCATTTTTCCAAAATTTTTCGCAAATAATAATTGTTTTTTCTCTCCCCTTTTGCAAGACAGATTCCCAAGCGGCTCTTTTCATCAATAACAGGCATTTTATGGCAATTTCCCGCTGCCATGGCATATAAAACCATTCCAAAACTGAAAACATCACTTTGCTCATTAAGATAACTCCCCTGCCGCACTATCTTAATCTGTTCCGGAGAGGCAAAACCATAAGTTCCGCTAATTCTCTGTACTTTTCCTTTGACCGTCACACTTCCTAAATCCACCAACTTTAAATTTCCACTTTCTTCTAAAATAATATTGGAAGGTTTTAAATCCAGATATAAAAGTGTCGGAGTAAACTGATGAAGATAAAGAAGGGCTTCACAAATCTGAATGGCAATCTTTAGAATCTGTCCTTCATTTAAGGGATGCTTTTCAATGATTTCTTCCAATGTAAGCCCCTTCACATAATCCATAATAAAAACCCGACACTCTTCTTCTTCAAAAGCATCCACAATTCTTGGAAAATTCGGATGAGAAATTTTTTTTAAAAATTTCCATTCTGAATCAGCTCCTTTTTCGTTCAAAATTTTCATAGCCCATTCTTTCTCTAAATGAAGATCCCAAACCCGGTATACTTGTCCGTTCCCGCCATTTCCTAATTTTTCCAATAATTCATATCTATGTTTCCAGATTTTCTTCACATCGTTTCCCCCTTAGTTTTATCCTTTCTTTGTTACATTTCCAAAATAAATACCGGAAATATTATTCTTTTCCCCCTTGGAAATTTTCTTTTCACATAACTGCCTTAACATTCTGTCTGCCTGCACATCACTCTCAATTTCTTTTCTCGACCAGAAATATAAATCTTTCTTTTCCAGCTTTCGATATAGTCCGTCTGTGCACAATAGAATCCGGTCCCCTTTTTTTACTTTTCTGATTTTTATGGTTAGTGACCGCCATGGTCCAATTCCCATAGCATGGATTAAGTTTCCTCTTTGGTCCTGTTCTTCTTTTGTCAGTATCTGCACCTTTCTTCTTCCCAATAAATAAAGTCTGCAATCTCCACAATGTACCCAGAGCATATGTTTATCATCCATAAGAACGCAGGTAAGTGTAGTCCCCAGCCGAAGTTTCTTTTCCTCACCGTAACTTCTTAGTTCTTCATGAATTTGAAAACACAACTGCTGCAAAATCTTTTTTTGTTTCTTAATTCTAATTTTATATCCTTCTGACATAAACCAGTTCGCCAGCTGCCTGACCACATATGAACTTGCCTGTTCCCCTTCCTCAAGCCCTCCGATTCCATCACAAACAACGGCCAAAATCTTATTTTGTTCTTTTTTATTCATGTGTACAAAAATAAGCGAGTCTTCATTATTTTCTCTTTTGCCCTTTTCCCATAAATGACCGCAAAAAATTTTTCTTTTTTCCGGAATAAAAATCCCTCCTTCTGCTTATTAAATTTTCAACATCCTGAATTTTTTTGATAAAGTTTGATTTGATATAGATTTTGAAATAGAAAGATTGTGGCAGCTTTATCTTCCGCATGCAACATATCTTTTGACAGATGTTATTATATTCATATCATATTTTAGTCAAAAAATCTACTATAACTGATATTTTTTTTATAAATAATGATACCTTTTCAAAATAAATGCCTAAAACATGCGAAGCCCTCCGCTTTCGCGAAGGGCTTCTTTCTTATGAGGGGGAGATAGTGAGTGATCAACTATCCTGATAAATACTATAGCAAGGAATTGTGTTCAAAATATGTACAATTTCTAAAAAAAAACTTAAGAGAATAAAAAATAATCGAACTTTTTATTTCCAATTTTGCATGACATACTGAATTTCCTTCTTTCCCATGTATTCATTAAAAGACGGATAATAAATAACATGCATAACCACACCGCTGTTTTTATTCTGACTTAAGAAAACTTCAAGTGTATCCTGTCCATATTTTTCCTGAATATCCTTCAAAAACTCCTCCAGATGTCTGAAAAGAATTAATGTAAAGCGATTTCCTTCTTCATCTTCTACACTGAATTTTGCCATATTCTGATTCTTTCCCATTCTGCGCATAGATAAAAAACGAACATTTCTTTGTGCAAAAACAGGTTTTTCATTTCCCATGCCGAAAGGCTCCAATACTTCTAATTCCTTTAAAAATTCTCCGGTTATATAAGAAAAGGGAACCGGAACATCTATAACAATTTTTTCCTCTAAATCTTCTTTGGTTAAGGTACAGCTGTCATTTAATTCTCTTCTAAGCCTGTCCACATTTTTCTTCTCTATGGATAACCCTGCTGCCAACTTATGCCCCCCATATTTTAAAAACAATTCTTTGTGTTTACTCAATTCTTCATACATGGAATACCCCTCTATGGAGCGCCCGGAACCTTTGACACAATCTTCCCCATCTGTTAATACCAGAACCGGTCTGTAATATTTTTCTCTGATTCTTCCGGCTATGATTCCTGCCAGACTTTCATGGCAGTCCGGTAAATAAATTACCATCACCTTATCCCTGTCCCAATGACATTCCTTAATTTTTTCCAGTGCTTCTTCCACACCTTTTTCTGTCATTTCCTTCCTGTTTTCATTTAACTGCTTTAATTCTGCCGCAAGGAAAACAGCCTCTCTCTCATTCTCACATTCCAATAACTCCAAAGTTCTCATAGCACTGTCTAATCTTCCCGTGGCATTAAAGCAAGGGCCAATCACAAATCCCAAATGATAAGCACTGATATTTTTCGGATTAAGGTCGTAAACTTTCATTAAAGCACGAAGACCTGTATTGGCTGAATTTTGCATACTTTTTAAAGCTTCTTTTACAATAATCCTGTTTTCGTCCTGCAATTCCATAATATCGCAAACTGTAGCTATCCCTGCAAATTCCAGCATTTCTCTTTTTAAAGCTTCCGTTACTAAAATATCCTCTCTTGATTCCCAAAGTTTTTGTATCAGCTTCCATGCCACTACGGCTCCGCATATCTTTTTAAATGGATATGAACAATGTTCCTGTTTAGGATCTACCACAGCTGCTGCCGGCGGCAGACAAAATTTCTTTTTTTCTCCTTCCATATCATAAGGCACCTCATGATGGTCTGTAACAATACAGGTCATCCCCAGAGACTGGGCATATTTGATTACCTCCCCAGCCGCAATGCCATTATCACAGGTAACAATGGTATCTACACCTTCCTCATAAGCTTCCTGTATCAGGCATTCATTGATACCGTATCCGTCTTTCATTCTGTGTGGAATTACCGTATCCACATTCCCCTGGCAAAGGGAAAATCCTTTTTTTAAAATATACGTTGCACAGATTCCATCCACATCATAATCACCGATAATTCTGATTTTTTTTCCGCTTTGTATTTTTTTTGATATAATACTTACCGCTTTGTCCATATCCTTTAAAAGACTTCCATCGTAAAGGTCCTTTAAAGAGCCATGTAAATATTTTTCAATTTCTTCCTCTTTTACAATATCCCTGTTACGGATAATTCTTGCAAGCACCGGACTAATATGATATTTTTTTCCTATTTCATTAAAATCTGCCCTCTTGGCAGTTACTACCCATTTTGCCATTCTTTCCCTCTAAAAAAGCTGCCGCACATTTTTTGTTCCTTTGCCTGCGACAGCTTTTTCCTTATTTATTCACTCTTTTTTACTTCAAATTTACTTCTTAAAAGATACCATAAAGCTCCTGCAATACATACAGACGAATATGCACCACAGACAATTCCTACCATTAAAGGCAGTGCAAATTCACGTATGGAAGTCACTCCCAAAATATAAAGCACCGCTACCATAATAAAGGTTGTCAAAGAGGTAAACATACTTCTTCCCAAACTCTGGTTCACACTTAAGTTTACCACATCTTTTAAATCATCTTTCTTCTTCATATCTGCCATATTTTCACGGATTCGGTCAAAAATAACAATGGTCGCATTGATAGAATAACCTACAATCGTAAGTATACATGCAATAAAAGTACTTCCTACAGAAACCTTTGCCAACGCATAAAATGCAATTACAACCAATACATCATGAAGCAGACAGATAACACTGCTGGCACCGAAACGAATATCTTTAAACCGAAACCATACGTAAACCAACATACACACAGTCGATACTAAAACTGCTGCAACAGCATCACTTCTCATTTCACCGCTAATAGCAGAACTAATGGTCTCCGCTGTAATTTTGCTGGTATCTATCTGGAATTTTTCCTCCAAAGCAAGATTCAATTCTTCCCTTTCTTCCAAGGATAATGTTCTTGTCTTAATAATAACTTCCTTGGTTCCTTCTACTTTCTGTGGAACCACTCCGCCGCCTTTGATTACTTTTTCTACCAAAGGTACCACCAAGGTATCAATTTGTTCAATACTTAAATCCTCATTAAATGTAATATTTGTAGCAGTACCGCCTTTAAAATCAAGGCTGTAATTTAATACGTCTCCTGTGGATACCTTATTCCTGCCCATAGAAGCAACTCCTACCCCGATCAAAACCAGGGAAATTCCAAAAAAGACAGCTTTTTTGGATAAGAAATCTATGTTTTTTGCCGGCTTACTGATTCCATAGTACTTTTCTTTCTGAAAACCGATGGCATAAAATGCGTTTAATATAAACTTTGTCACAATTAAAGCCGTAAACATGGACAGCACAATCCCCAGAGCCAGTGTCTGCGCAAATCCTTTGACCGTTCCGCTTCCTAAAATCCATAACACAAAGGCTGCAATTAATGTCGTAATATTTCCATCCATAATCGCCGATAAAGCTTTCTGAAATCCAATCTTAATAGAAGAACGTACGGTTTTTCCGGTCGCCAGTTCTTCACGGATTCTGGAAAAAATAATAACATTGGCATCCACTGCCATACCGATAGAAAGAATGATTCCGGCAATTCCCGGAAGTGTTAGTGTTACTTCAAATCCATTTAATAAAAGAATGGTAAGAATCAGATAAATCACCAATGCAATGGCAGATGCCAGCCCCGGAATCCGATACACCAAAATCATAAACAGCATGACTAATGCCATTCCGATAATTCCTGCTTTTACACTGGTGGAAATCGCTTTTGCCCCTAATTGAGGACCTACTACCTTGGAACAAAGTTCTTCTAATTCCAGTTTTAAACCTCCGATTCTGATAACACTGGACAGCTTTTCTGCCTCTTCATAGCTTCCCATTCCCTGAATCACACATTTTCCATCTGTAATTTCAGATTGTACGGAAGGAGCCGATACCACCTCATTATCATAAATGATGTAAATAATTTCCTGATTCGGTGCCGCTTTTTTTGTAGCCTCAGCAAACTTTTGGGTTCCTTCTTTATTCATGGTAAGTGCTACCACAAATTCACTGTTGCCCATGGAATTCTGCTGCGTTGCGGGCTGTGCTTCTTCAATCTCGGTGCCGCTTAATACTTCATTGCCGTCTGCATCCATAAATACCAAAGAGCCCGGTTTTCCCAGTTCCTCCAAAATTGCATTGGCATCCGATACTCCCGGAATCTCAATATTAATCCGGTTGCTTCCTTCCTGATATACCAGCGCTTCAGTACTATAACTTTCTACTCGTTTCTGCAATTTGTAGATAGTGTCTGACATATCCTCCCCACTTGGTTCTTCCTCTCCTACAACCTCATAGGTAATGCTGACACCGCCTGCCAGGTCCAGCCCCTGCTTAATGGCTTTTGCTGAACCACTGTTATTTGCATCGAAGCCATACAAACATACATAAATTCCGGCTATCAATACAATTAAAATTCCTAATAGACTTAAATAACCTTTTTTCTTATCCATCTCTTTCCTCTTATCCTTTACCTGTACTTTTTTATTTATATTCACATTTCACAAGTATAACACAGTTCCTTCCTATAGAAAAGCAGTGAAAATCAGGATACCATTCCTCCCAAGGTTCCGCTTCCCACGCATAAGAACATCATGGTGACTATATTATTATCCGTAGTATTTAAAGAACTCTGCAGTATAAGTGACAATAAAATCAAAAGAATATAATAACATCCTCCTGCTGCCATCCCCCAGAGATACTTTTTTTCTTTTCTTCTTCTTCCTATTACAAAGCCTGCAAATAAACATGCCAAAACATAAATTACAATAATTCCGATATCTACCACATCCTCTGATATCTGAAAAAAGAACAAAAAAAGAGCCAACACAAGAATCCCAAAAAATGTAATCACGTAACTTCCCAAAAGAGAAATCAAAATATCCTTTCCATATATTTGTCTGCTTTTCCCCTCCATGAAATCTATCCTTTCCTTTTGAGTTTCTTCTATATAAAACATATGAACCTAAAAAGGAAAACTTTACATATTTTCGGAAAAACTTTCTGAAATTCCCAAAGCAATCGCTCTTGCTGTCTCTTCAAATTTATTCGTAAACAGCTGATTATCCGCATCCGAATTAATAAAACCAACTTCAATAAGAACGGCCGGCATCTGGGTAGAATTTAACACCACTAATCTTGGTCTTTCTTCAATTCCTAAATTAACATATCCTACAGACTCTAATTCCCGATTTACATTCTCTGCCACAATCTGCGGCAGTCCGCTTTCTGAATAAACCAGAGTCTCCACTCCCTGATACTGATTTGGCATTCCGCTGGAATTCCGATGAATACTCACAAATAAATCTCCTCCCAGTTCATTGGCTATGGAAGCTTTTCGGAAAGGAGCCTGATAAATATCTTCCTGCCTTGTATACACCACATCAAATCCCATTTCTTCTAAAATTCTGCCTACCTCCAAAGTCATGGCAAGGTTATCCTCTTTTTCCCTTCTGTCCTGATAACTTGCTCCACCATCTCTCCCGCCGTGACCGGCATCCAAAATAATTCTTTCAGCCATATGCTTCTCCTGCAACCTTACGGACTGCATTTTCTTATAATATCTTTCTTTAACATATGACCCAAATTCGATTTTGCTGCACTTTTAAATTCCCTAAAATATTCTTTTAGGATTTTTCAACCTTCTTCCATTATAACCGGTAATATATTTTTTTTACAAAAGCTGCAAAATTCTGACTATAGCAGGCTACCGAAATAAAGTAATCTGCCAGGCATCTGTATTCCTTCAAATAAATTTCTTTCGTATCATTATCAGGGTCTACAATTCTTTTTTCTTCCAAATCTACTAAAAAATTATCCATTCCGGCAAAAATTCCCTGTCCGGTCAATTTCAGATAACTTTCCTTGCCTGTCCAATAACGAAAGAACATATCTGCTCTCATTTCTTTAGGCTGTCTTTCTATTCTTTCAGCTTCCTGCCTGCAAAAAAATCTTCTTGCAATATTGGCTTTGGTTTCCCGCTTTTTTTGAATATCCACCCCTACAGGAACATCACACACTCCGCAGGCTGCATACTCTCCTGAATGAGAAAGGCTGAAAAAAAAGTCGTCAACTCCCGGCAGATACAATTTTCCGGCTTTGTCCATCTCTACCTGCTCCGGGCTATATCCCTTTGATTTTAATATCTCTTCTAACAACAATCCTGCCGCAAGGGAACGTTTCTTGTCTTCTCTAGTTTTACATTCCAAGACTTTTTTTCTTCTTTTATCTGATACCTGATGTAATTTTCTATGAAAAATATGTTCATCATTTAGAAATTCCGTATGAATTAAATATAATTCTACTACCATTCTTTCCCTATCCATGCCTTGTCCCCCATAAAAAAAGACCTTATAAACCCTGAAGTTCATAAGGTCTGATGCAGGAGATGGGACTTGAACCCACACACTGTTGCCAGCGTCAGATTTTGAGTCTGATGCGTCTGCCATTCCGCCACTCCTGCATTTGTGAAGCATTCCTCACAACAAATGATATTCTAGCATAGAATACTTCACTTGACAAGTAATTTTTTAAATCTTTTTATTAAAATTTTAATCTGGAATAAAATTCGGTTCCATCAAAAGTAGCAAAATAATCCTTTGGTGTTTCTGCTCTTCTAATCAAAGAAACATCTCCATTTTCTTTCAGCAAAAGTTCCGCTGATTTTAATTTACCATTATAGTTATATCCCATAGCAAAACCATGAGCACCTGTATCATGAATCACCAACACATCTCCGATTTCAATTTCCGGTAATTTTCTGTCAATGGCAAATTTGTCATTATTTTCACATAAAGAACCTACTACATCATAAACATGGTCGCAAGGCTTTTCTTCTTTTCCCATAACCGTAATATGATGATATGCGCCATACATGGCAGGCCTCATCAAATTCACCGCACAGGCATCACAGCCTGCATATTCCTTATGCGTATGCTTTTCATGTATTACCGTAGTCACAAGATGTCCATAAGGAGCCAGCATAAATCTTCCCAATTCCGTATATATAGCAATCTCACCCATTCCAGCAGGAATTAGAACTTCTTCATAGGCTTTTCTTACTCCTTCTCCAATGGCATAAATATCGTTTGGTTCCTGCTCCGGCTTATAAGGAACCCCGATTCCACCGGATAAATTAATAAAGGTTATATTTGCTCCTGTTTTTTCTTTCAATTCTACCGCCAGTTCAAATAACTGTCTTGCAAGAGTCGGATAATATTCATTTGTTACGGTATTACTTGCTAAAAAGGAATGAATCCCAAAGTTTTCAACCCCTTTCTCTTTCATAATACGGTAAGCTTCAAAAATCTGCTCCGTTGTCATGCCGTATTTTGCATCTCCGGGATTATCCATAATACTGTTGCTGATTTTGAATACTCCTCCCGGATTATATCTGCAGCTCATGGTTTTCGGTAACTTACCAACAATCTTTTCTACAAAATCAATGTGGGTAATATCATCCAGATTGATGATGGCTCCTAATTTGGCTGCATATTCATATTCTTTGGCCGGAGTTTCATTGGAAGAAAACATAATATCTTCTCCCCTCATTCCCACTGCCTCAGACAGCATTAATTCTGTATAAGAAGAACAGTCACAGCCGCAGCCGATTTCTTTTAAAATCTCTACTATATAAGGATTGGGAGTTGCTTTTACGGCAAAATATTCTTTAAAGCCTTTATTCCAACTAAAAGCTTCTTTTAGAGCCAATGCATTTTCACGAATTCCCTTTTCATCATAAATGTGAAACGGAGTCGGATATTTCTTTATAATTTCTTCTAACTTTTCTTTCGTCACAAAAGGTTTCTTATTCATATTTTTTCACTTTCCTGTCTTTTCATTTTGTATGCTTTTTCTCATTATAACAAATATTTTCTCAGTTCCGCTCCCGTAAGAGGACTTAAGTATGCCGGTGCCACATCAAAAACAGTCTTACAGCCCTTCATTCCTTCTTCCTTCATTCGATAAACGGCTCTTGCATAAGCCACAATTACCGAAGCTGTAAATTCCGGATTAGAATCCAATTTCAAACGATACTCAATTAAGTGCTTATGTTCTTTTTCCATTCCGGTAACACCGCTTCTTAATACAAAACCTCCATGAGGGATTCCGCTGTGATTTTTCTGCAGTTCCTCTTCAGAAATAAAGTGAACTGTAGTATCATAATCTGCAAAATAATTTGGCATGGTTTTAATTGTTTCTTCAATTTTTTCTAAATCAGCACCTTCCTCGGCTACAACAAAACATTCTCGAAGATGTTTTTGTCTGGTAGATAAAGAAGGATTGCTTCCACTTCTCACTGCCTCTAAAGCCTCTTCCCGCGGAATGGTATATTGTTTCGCATCCTTAACTCCTGGAATACGCCGAACAGCATCCGAATGTCCTTGACTGACGCCTTTTCCCCAAAAAGTATAATCCTTGCCCTCCGGTAAAATTGCATTTCCATACAAACGATTTAAGGAAAACATTCCCGGATCCCATCCTGTGGAAATTAAGGCCACCGTATGATTATCTTTTGCAATTTTATCTATCCTGTCAAAATGCTCCGGAATCTTTGCATGAGTATCAAAACTGTCTATAACATTAAAATATTTTGCATACTCTGGTGTCTGCTCCGGCAAATCCGTTGCACTGCCGCCACATAAAATCAGCACATCCATTTTCCCTTTCATCTCCGGCAGACTTTCTATGCCAAGTACCGGAACCTTTTCCATTCTGATTTTAAGTTCCTTGGGATTTCTTCTGGTAAATACCGCCACAAGTTCCATGTCAGGATTTTGACAAATGGCGCTCTCCACACCTTTTCCCAGATTTCCATACCCTAAAATACCTATTTTAATCATGTCCATTCCTCTCTTTCTATTTTCTCACTTTTCATAAGTCTGTCTTTTCAAACTTTATTCTATCTCCAAAAGACGGATTTTATTTCTCAAAGCTTCCTTCATAACCGTAACCAGATTCTTTTGTCCTGAATATAGACAAGTATCTGCATTTCTATCCTGTAATTCTCCTGTTAATACATAAGTAGAATCTGTTATTAACCTTATCTGTCCCGGCTCCGATTTATCAAGATAAAACTGCGTTGCTAAATGCTGATAATCTTTGTCACTGATTACGACAACCTTCAATCCCTTTTTCTTTGCTTGTGCCAATTCTTCTTCAAACTCACTTATAATTCTGCCATCCGCCGCAAAATATAACCGCATTTCACAATGAGCAATCATATACCGCACTTTATCCTTGATATTACTGCTTCCCGGAATGGTAATATACCCTTCTTCTTTTTCCATAGCCTGTGGCATATGTTCTATTAAGTATTGCCGGTCTTTTTCTAAATGCCTCATCTTATTTTCTAATAATTCTTTCGGACAAACGGCTCTATATAATGTAGTATTTGCCTCAGTCACAACTGCTGCACCTTTTTCCGTCAAAGAACTTAAGATTCCATATACGTTGGATCTGGAAATTCCTGTCAGCTTTCCAACCTCATATCCGGTTGCCTCTCCATGCTCCCAAAGACAAATATAGACAACAGCCTCCTGCCTGCTCATGCCGAAATTCATCCATCGTTCAATAACGTCTGTTTTATTCATTTTCATTTCCCTTTATACGAAAAATTATATTAGTAGCTCTCTGCAGAACTACTTTTAACATCATCCTACTATGATACAATCATAAAGTCAATATTTTTTTAAGCTTTTTCTTCTCCCCCGAATATTCCTATTTTTTTCAATATTTATTAAATATAAAATTAGGAAAAAGAAAAAAGTCCTAATTATTTTCCCCCATAATTAGAACTTTTGCAATTTCTCCATTCATTTATATATCATTTTATTCTTTTTTGCAATCTGGCTTGCATTTTTCACTTAAATCAGAATCCTAAGTAAAAATCTGACTTTCTTCTTGACTTCTAAATATTTTCAATCTGCCAGTCAATCGGTTCCAGACCATTTTTTATAAGAAATTCATTTGCCTGACTAAAATGCTTACATCCGAAAAAACCACGATAGGCCGATAAAGGACTCGGATGCGGTGCTTTTAATATTAAATGTTTTGGATTATTCAACATTGATATTTTACTCTGTGCCGGTCTTCCCCATAAAAAATAAACAATCGGTCTATCTATTTCATTTACAGCACGTATCACAGCATCTGTAAATTCTTCCCACCCTTTCCCCTGATGAGAATTTGCCTGATGAGCCCGCACAGTCAGAACTGTATTCAAAAGCAAAACTCCCTGTTTTGCCCATTTATCCAGATATCCATTGTTTGGGATATAGCATCCGCAATCAGTCTGCAGTTCTTTGTAAATGTTCTGCAAAGATGGGGGAATATCCTGTCCCGGGAGTACCGAAAAACTCATCCCATGAGCCTGCTTTTCGTTATGGTACGGATCTTGCCCCAACAATAAAACCTTTACATCTTTAAGTGCCGTACGGTGAAATGCATTGAAAATATCATCTGCCGGCGGATACACCACAGTTTTACTGTATTCCTGTCTGACAAAACAAAACAAATCTTTGTAATACTCTTTTTTAAATTCCGGCTTTAATACTTCCAACCAGTCATTGTCAATCATTGCCATTCTATTCCCAATGCTCCTTTGTGCTCTTTTATATCTAATTTTCAAAAATAGCTTCTTCTTCCGGCAGAACATCTTCTTCACTTATTTCCACTTGGGATGAACTTTGCACACCTTCTGCCAGTGCCTCTAATCTTCTTGTATATGCAACATCGCTTTCTTCTTCTACGATTTCTAAGGCTTCTGTTTCTGATAGAGAATATTGATTTTTTAATAACTCTAATATTTCATTATAAATAGCTTCTACTTTTGAAAGAACACCAAACTCTTCCGCTTTGAAAAATGCATCATGTTTAATATGTACTGCCTCTAACAATGAATGAAGTGCATACACCTTATTATTCAGACTCATATAATTATGATAACCATCCAAATTACTCTGCATACGCATAATCACCGTAGCGGCCTGGAACTTCACCTCATCTTCTTCCGACAATTTATGACCATAATATCCTTTATAGGCTTCGTAATATTCTCCGGAATCAAATGATTTCCTTGCACTATTAAGAGAAATAGAGGGAAGTGCAAAAAACTCCAGCGAAAGCAACAGCACAAGAAGTGAAACTGCAAATGCAAATGCAACAATCACTTTCTTTTTGGGTAATTTCTTCTCCGGTATCTCCGGTTCTTTTTCTTTTACCTTTACTTTCTTTTCTTTTTTTGGCTTCTCTGTTTTGACTTTCTTAGGTTTTTCCTTTTTCGCTTTCTTTTCTTTTACCTTTACTTTTTCTTCTTCTTCCTTGTCTAATTCTTCCAGAATTTCTTTATTTTCCTCTGAAAGAATCATTCCCTGTTCTGAATTTCCCTGCTCTTCCTCAGGAATTTCCTCCATCAAAGCCATAATGATTTTCTTAAAAAACTTCTTTAATTTACCTTCTTTTCTTTCTTCTTTTACGGTTTCCGTATCCTCATTGGTCTGGGAATTATTCGACAATATCTTTTCTAACTCTGCAACATCAACCTCTTTGGTTTGCTCCTCTTTTAAAGGAATCTTTTCTCCTTCCTGTGCTTCTAACATACGTAACAATTCCATATTATCTTCCACACTTCCATCACCATCTGACATATTTAGCAGAGCCTCTATCTCTGCTAAATCATCTGGATTCTCTGCTTCAAAAGGAATATTCTCTTGATTAAAAGCTTCCTCACTGCTATTTTTAGCTGCATTTAATAAAGCATCGATATCTTCATCAGCCTCAAATTCCTCTTCAGGTTCTATATTTTCCTTATCATTCTCTAAAGATTCTTTCTGCATTTCCGCCATCAATTGAGCCAACATAGAATTTTCTTCCAAATCTTGATCCTGTTCTTGTTCAAAATTCTCCTCTGGCTGCGGCAAACTCTCAATATCTAAGTTTCCTTTCGTATCTGCCACACTCTCCATATCTAAACTTTCGGCAGGATAGGTGGTATCTTCAGAATCCACCTCGCCATTTTGTACCTTGATATCTTCATTCAACAAAGCATCCAATTCATCGATATCCATATCCGTCAAATTTTCTAAACCTACTTTATTCTCTTCCGGTGTACTCAATTGTGAATCAGAATCTTCTTCTCCATCTGTATTCATGGATTGCAGCAATTCATCTAAATATTCTTCATTTGATTTCATATATTTCCATTTCCTCCAAAGAACCTATATTCTTCTGCTTTCAGTATTGTAAAACAAATTACATCACACAAACTAGTTTAACATAATATATATATTTACACAAATTGATTTCTCAAGAAATCAATAGGATTTTCCTCAATAGAGATTCCTTTTTCTTTTATTTCTTCCGGCAATTGGTACAGACTGGAATGAACGCGAATAAATTTTGCTTTCTCATTTATCACGGTTATTCTTTCAAAAGGCCATCTGATAACTGAAGGATACTTCATTCCAACCCCCAATTCTAAAATACATATCTTTTTATTTAAGGTTCCCTGCAGCCATTTTGTATACACCTCCCACTTTTTTAAATATCCTTCTTCACTATATTTTTTACATCCAATACGATTCATGATTAGTCTCTTTCCGCATTTTGGACACACAATCTTTTCCTTTGCTTTTATCTTTTCGACGTAATCCTGCAAAGAATATATATCTTCCGTACATACATCTTCACACTGCAATTTTGAGTAAGTTCCGCAGGGAGCCACAACTCTATCCCCATTTAACTTACTTTTATATATTTTATCATCATCACACAATGTAATCACATAATAATTTTTATTTTCCAAAAGTCTGGACAAATTATAATATGCTTCTAACACCTTATCCTTTTTGCATATGTCTACATATTGCTTTCTTTCATATTCTTCATAAATGGTTATATTGTTTTCATCTGCAATACTGATATTTTCAAATTTTTCTTGAAAGCATTCTCCTATCCCTACTAAAACCATGTCAGAATCCTTTATTATTTCCTCTAAATTCATCGTTTAAATACCTTTCTTTTTAACTATCTTTTACAAGCTGCTCCATTTCTTATCAAAAATAAAAAATTAGATTCTATTCCAACAAAAAAGCAGGGAACAACGTCCCTGCACTTTATGTAATAAATTATTTATCAAGAACTAACTTATCAATCTCACGCACTAAGTTTCCAATTTCCGGTTTTGATAACTGCGCATCTGCACCCAATGCTTCTCCTTTTCTTCTCATTTCCTCATTTACCAAGGAAGAGAAAATAACAACAGGAATATCTTTCGTCATATCATCTTCTTTAATCAATCTTGTCAAGCGATGACCATCCATCAAAGGCATCTCAATATCTGTAATTACACACTTAATATGAGAGTCTAAGTCACCATGTTCTTTACACTCACATATAAAGTTCCATGCTTCCTCACCATTTTCAGTATGTGTAAGATTCGTATATCCAGCTTTCTTCAAAGAATCTACTATCAATTTGTTCAACAAAACAGAATCTTCCGCAATCAAAATAGGGATGTCATTACGTTCTCTCTCACCCAAAGCCTCTATTTCCGTAACTTTTAATCCAGTCTCAGGATTGATATCAGTCACAATCTTCTCAAAGTCTAAAATAATAATCAACTTATCATTTTTCTTAATAATACCGGTAGAAACACCTTCTTCGGCTGTAGAAATCGTAGCATTTGGTTTAATAATATCTTTCCAGGAAACTCTATGAATCCCAACCACCTGTTCTACATGAAATGCAATATCTAATTTATTGAAATTCGTTACAATAAACAACCCACCTGCTTCAGATGTTCCTCTCTGTAAACAATTTTTCAAATCAATTGCCGTAATCATTGTATCACGAGGCATAAAGATTCCTTCAATACTTGGATGTGCATTAGGCACCGGAGTTACATCCTGATATGTAATGATTTCTCTTATCTTAGCAACATTAATACCATAAGAATTACCATCCAGCTTAAATTCCAATACCTCAAGTTCATTTGTTCCGTTTTCTAAAAGAATCTTTGTATCCATACAGTCACCTCTTATTTTGTTAATAGGATGAATCCCTATTATCTCCCCTATGTTTATTTACTATTGCCATTATAACATATTTATCTTTTGTTTCAAACATATTTTCTAAAATTTTCTGAAAACATTTAGAAATATATTTAAAAATTCAAAAAAAGTTCCATCTTTCGATGAAACTTATCTTCATGTACCCTCAAAACCGAACACATCTCACTAACATCTTACATCTCTTTCCC
>CAZSWC010000019.1:0-29259 GCA_964610665.1 uncultured Lachnospiraceae bacterium | reverse complement strand
TTGCCAAAGAGGGAAATACATATTTGTTTCTTCTGGAGTATTTTTTTAAAAATATCTCTCTGGAAAAAATATAGTAAAGAGAAGTATAAAGATAAGAGGATAGGAGAAACTAAGGAAAAAAGGAGGAAAGAACATGAAGCGAAGAAGGAAAAATCATAGAAAAGAAAGAATGATAATGCTATGCTCCAGTGTTTTTGTATTGACAGCACTTACCATGACGGGAATTTATGTAAAAGAAAGACAAGAAAATCAGGACGACGGATATGTGGTTGATTTATCCAAATTAGAAAATGATAATGCACAAAATTTCACGCAGGATATGGAGGTAAACCTACCGGAAGAAAATTCGGAAACGGTGTCCTCTTCTAAAATTGAAAATAGAGAAAGTCTGTGGGAAAAAGATTCCTATTTTTCGGTAAGCGGAAAATATGATTTTGCAGAAGAAAGTGAGGAGGATATCAGGGAAGAAGAGAGTATGGATTTCTTTTCAAAAAAAGAAGAAGAATTGAAATTTTCGGAAGAAGAAGCACTGCTATGGCCGGTTGTGGGCAATGTTTTAATAAATTATAGTATGGACAGTCCTGTATATTTTTCTACACTGGAACAATATAAATATAGTCCTGCTATTGTGATACAGGCTAAGGAAGGTCAGAATATTATGGCGGCTGCCAGAGGAAAAGTTACAAAAATTGAAAAAACCCAGGAACTGGGAAATGTGATTACAATGGATATCGGAAATGGATATGAAATCTCCTATGGACAATTAACCAATATACAGATAAAAGAAGGAGACATTGTGGAAAAAGGAGCATATATAGCAGATGTTTCCTCCCCGACCAAATTTTATAGTATGGAAGGAGATAACGTTTATTTTGCATTACGTAAAGAAGGAAAACCCATAAATCCAATGACGAAATTGCAGTAAAGCTTTACCTTGGGTAAACTTCGCGTTATAATGTACGCGGGCTTCAAGAAATGGATATGAAGTGTGCATGGAATGTTTAAGGAGGCGGCAGATGTGAAATATAGGGTCCGGTTGTCAGTTCTATTGATGATAAGTATGTTGGCAGGATGTTCCTTTCCTTTAGAGAATATGGAAAAACAGTTTTCTAAAGAAGAAAAAGAAGATACCCTGGGATTGGCACCGGATTTTTCTTATGAAGTTTTGGAACAGACGCCTAATATAATGATAAATCAGATTGGATATTCAAATGATGCCGGTAAAGTTGCGATTTTAAGAGGAAATCATCTGGAGGAAGAATTTAAGGTATATAATGCTCTGACGCAGAAAGAAGAATTTAAAGGTACTTTAAAATCTGATAAGGAAACAACAGGGGAGAAAGAAACGGAAGAAAATACCGAAGAAATGGTTCTTTATCTGGCAGATTTTTCCCAACTGAAAAAAAGTGGTACGTATTATTTGTATCATTCTGATTTGGGATATTCTTATGAATTTAAAATTGACAATCATATTTATGGTGAAGTTGAAAAGAAAGTTTTGAATATGGCAGCCCAAGAGACGAAGGATACTTCCCTGATTTGTTATCAGATGGCTTCTCTTTTAATGACAAAAGAATTATATTCTGATAATTTATTAGAAGAGGCAAAGTTTTATGAGGTTTGTCAGGAAAAAATTCAATATCTGATGCAGGCTCAGGACGAAGTAACAGGAAATGTATATGCGGATATTTCCAAGGCTGAATTAATAAAAAATCTGGATAATGGACAAAAGCAGCAGTATATTTCTCTGGCGGCAACTGCAGAATTTGCAGGAGTGATGGCTTTTTATGCATACCAGATGAAAGAGGTGGATCAAAAACTCTATAAAGAATGTCTTACGGCCGCAGAAAAAGCATATGCCACCATACAAAACAGTTTAGATAATGTAGGGTATGATGCAGGATATTTTGCAGCAGCCCACCTGTACCGGCTGACAAACAAGTCCAAATATGCGCAGGCAGTAGGGCAGTATCTTCTTATGATGGAAGAGCAAAAAAGCTATACAGAATATGACTTTTCCTTATTTGCTGATTATGCTTATATTACGGTTCGTTCAGGCAGTAATTTGGAATGGAGCGAATCCATTATGAAAAAAATTATGAAAAGAGCAGAAGAAATCTCTCTTTCCGCGGGAAAGAATACGTATTATGTTTCGGAACAGAGGGAAAAGGATGATATTGATGGAAAGCTGCAGGAGATGTCTGTTCTGGCATTGGTAAATTATATCATTACCAATCATGAATATACGGTACTGCAAAAAAATTATCTGGACTATTTCCTGGGAAGAAATTCCGAAAATTTTTGTTATCTGGAAGGGTTTGGCAGCAGAAGTACAGAAAAAAAAGAAAACCAAATTACGGCTAAAAACTGTGGTTTGTTCTATCTGCTGCTGCAAAGTACAAAAATGTAATAGAAAAAACAGTAAGATTGACAGGAGGAAAGTATGAAAATAGTAGTATTAGCCGGTGGACTCAGTACGGAAAGAGATGTGTCCTTCAGCTCTGGAAGTATGGTATACAAAGCTTTAAAGGAAAAAGGCCATCAGGTCATTATGCTGGATGTATATTTAGGTTATGATGGAGATTGTAAGGATATTTTCAATAAAGAGAAAGACTGGGCAAAGGAAATCGGAACCGTATCGGAAAAAAATCCGGATTTGGACGCGGTGAGAAATATGAGAAAAGATGGAGGAAAAAGTTTCTTTGGTCCCAATGTAATTGCACTTTGTCAAGAAGCAGATGTTACTTTTCTGGCTCTTCATGGAGAAAATGGTGAAAACGGAAAAGTACAGGCGGCATTGGATTTGATGGGAGTCCGCTATACGGGAACTGATTATTTAAGCAGCGCCATTTGCATGGATAAAGGATTGACAAAGGATATGTTTACACTGTTTCAAATTCCAACCCCAAAAGGTGTGAAATTGAAAAAAGGAGAGAAAGACAAAAAAGAAGTTCCTTTTCCCTGCGTTGTGAAAGCCTGCTGCGGTGGTTCCAGTGTTGGGGTAGCTATGGCAAATAACGAAGAAGAATACGAAGCAGCCAAAAAAGAAGCATTTCAATATGATCAGGAAGTGGTTATTGAGCAATACATAAAGGGCAGAGAGTTTTCTGTGGGTGTTATGGATGGAGAAGCTTTGCCGGTGATTGAAATTGCACCTTTGCATGGATTTTATGATTATAAAAATAAATATCAGGCAGGAAGTACCATAGAAACCTGTCCGGCAGATTTAAGTGATGAAAAAACCCGGGAGATGCAGGGATATGCAAAAAAAGCATTTGAGATTTTGCGGCTTAAAAACTATGCCCGCATGGATTTTATGATGAATGAAAAAGGAGAAATGTTTTGTCTGGAAGCCAATACCTTACCGGGCATGACTCCGACCTCACTTCTGCCTCAGGAGGCCGCCGCCGCAGGAATTTCCTTTGAAGAATTATGCGAAAGGATTATAGAAGCTGCTTTGCGCTAAATGGGTAAAACAAAATAAAGATAGGATATGAAAAATGAAAAATCTGACAATTCAGAGCATTGCAGATGCATGTGAAGGAAAAATATATACAAGGGAATCTGAAAAAGTAAAAACTACAGAAGCAAAGGGCGTGGTCTTAGATTCCCGCCTGCTGGAAGAAGGATATGTGTTTATTGCCACAAAGGGAGAAAAGGTAGATGGCCATAAGTTTATCCCTTCTGTTTTTGAAAAGAAAGCCTTGGCAGTGGTATGCGAAGAACTGCCTGAAGAATTACCGGGGACCTGTATTCTGGTAGAGAATAGTTTTGAGGCACTTAAAAAAATTGCCATGTATTATCGGAAACAACTGGAGATTACGGTAATTGGAATTACCGGAAGTGTAGGAAAAACCAGCACAAAGGAATTTGTAGCAGATGTGCTTTCTGAAAAATATAAGGTGTGGAAGACACAGGGCAATTATAATAACGAAGTGGGGCTTCCCTTAACCGTTCTTCAGCTGCGGCAGGAACACGAAATTGCAGTTTTGGAAATGGGAATCAGTGATTTTGGGGAAATGCATCGCTTAAGTGAAATTGCAAGACCGGATTTTTGTATTTTAACCAATATCGGACAATGTCATTTGGAAAATTTAGGTGACAGGGATGGGGTTTTAAAAGCCAAAAGTGAAATTTTTGATTTTATGAATCCGGAAGGTACCATTTTTGTAAATGGAGATGACGATAAACTGATTTCCTTAAAGGAGCAGGGAGAAAAAAAAGTGATAACGTTTGGCAGAAATCAGAATCATGATATCTTTGCTGTCAATGAAGTATCGAAAGGACTTTTGGGAAGTGTGATGGATATTTCCGGAAAGATAGAGTTGTCCGGCGTAGAAGTTAATTTACCCGGGGAACATATGATTTTAAATGCTTTAGCGGCGGCTGCTGTGGCTTATACTCTGCAAATGACACCGGAAGAAATTATAAAAGGAATGCAAAGGGTAAAGCCCGTAGGTGGAAGAAGCAATATTTTAAAAATCGGTGATTTTGTTCTTATTGATGATTGTTATAATGCAAATCCTGTATCTATGAAAGCAGCCATTGACCTGCTGCAAGCAGCCAACAACAGGCGGATTGCCGTTTTAGGGGATATGTTTGAACTGGGAGAAGAGGAAGAAAAACTGCATTATGAAATCGGTGAATATATCCGTGGAAAAGCCGAGGTTCTAATCTGTATTGGAAAGCTTGCCAAAAAGATTTATGAAGGAAGTGTGAAAGGAACCCAAAAGGAGATGGAGGTAATATATCTGGAGAAAAAAACAGAGGTGTATTCCAGATTGGAGCAAATGATAATGCCGCAAGATACTATTTTGGTGAAAGCATCTCACGGCATGGGATTTTCGGATATTGTATCCTGGTTTGAAAAAAAATATTCTTAAATAAGGGATTTGTTTTTAAAATACATAGTCTGAATCTGGTCGGATACATAACCGGCCAGATTTTTTTTCGTTTCTTTGTCTAACCGGTCAGGATAAATGGGGGTGCCATATTCGATTATAACATGCGTTTTCTTAATCCAGGGACTGTGGTCTTCAAAAATATCAGCCGCATTGTTTATGGCGATGGGGATAATCGGGCATCCTGATTTTTCAGCCAGTTTAAAACTTCCTCCATGAAACGGCAGAAAGGTATCGTTTTCCTTATTACGGGTTCCTTCCGGGAAGATACAGACAGAGATACCGGATTTGAGTTTTTCAATTCCTGCAAGAATAGTCTTTAATCCCTGTTTAATATCTTTTCGGTCCAGAAAAAGACAGTGCAGGTTATACATCCAGTTTCTTAATAATGGAAAACGTTCCATTTCCTTTTTGGAAATATAACCGGTAGGGCGGGGAACTCTGACATAAGTTAAAGGAATATCAAAGTAGCTTCTATGGTTGGCAACATACAATACGGCTTGGTCTTTGGGAACATTTTCTTCGCCTAAAACAGTAACTTTTACTCCGGAGATAAAAAGAATAACCCGGAAAGCCCAGTTTACAATGGCGAGAGAAGAACGATTCTTAATTTCCATATTAAAATGTCCCATTACCCATTCTGCAATCAGCAGCGGAATACTGCATATCAGAAAAGTAACTAAAAACACAGCAGTCAGAATTAAACGTATCATTAGAAAAACCTTCTTTCTTAGGAACTTAAAAGTGATTACGGATAGGACACAGTAATCTTGGTTTAGTATACAAAAAAATGAGGTAGGAGACAAGTCTGTTTTGAAAACGTTTCGTGTATAGGAAGAAAGAGGAGAGAATATATTGTAAATAATAAAAGAAATCCAAGGTGAAATATGAACCGTCGAAGTATAAAAAGAGCATCTATAATGACAATGGGATTTTTGATACTTTTGATAAGCCAACTGCAGGGATGCCGCTTTAAGATTGTTTCACAGGAAGAGAAGCGGGAAGAGGTTCCCTTTGTAATTGTAAGTGAAGAATGTATTCCAAAAGAATTGGCAGATTTAATTGAGCAAAAAAAGGAAAATGATATAAAATTAACCTATGCAGATGAACAGAAACGTTATATTATCATAGGGTATGGCAGGCAGAAAACAGGAGGTTATTCCATTTATATAAAAGACGTGTCTAAAACAAAAAATGCCTTATATGTAGATACCTGCCTGTTAGGGCCAAAGAAAACAGAAAATGTAAAGGAAGTTCCCTCTTATCCTGTGATTGTTTTAAAAGTATCAGAAATGGGTCTGCCTGTGGTATTTGAATGAAAAAGATGGTATACTGATATAAAAATTGGAAGTAACCAATACGTAGGAAGGTAGAAAAGATGCTGCTGATTAAAAATGGATATATGTTAGACCCTAAAAGCGGGTATGAAGGGGAAGCCGATATTTTGATTGAAAATGGCAAGATTAAGAAAATATATCGGGGGATAAGTTGTCCGATAGATGAGTCATTGTTTGAGCATCTGGAAATACTGGATGCAGAAGGGTTGTTGATAGCGCCTGGTTTGGTAGATGTGCATGTGCATTTCAGAGACCCCGGATTTTTATATAAGGAAGATATCTATACAGGGGCGCAGGCAGCTGCCAAAGGTGGGTTTACTACGGTGGTTCTTATGGCAAATACGAAACCTGTGGTGGACAATGTGGAAACACTTCAGTACGTTTTAAAAAAAGGAGAAGAAACTCCTATCCACGTAAAAACCTGTGCCAGCATCAGCAAAGGATTGCAGGGAAAAGAATTATGTGATTATGAAGATTTGCTTGCCCATGGAGCCTTGGGATTTACAGATGACGGGATTCCTCTGTTGGAAGAAAGTCTTGTAACAAAGGCGATGACACAACTGGCAAAGTTACAGGTGCCAATGAGCCTTCATGAAGAAAATCCGGCATTTATAACGAATAATGGTGTAAATCGGGGAAAAGCTTCTGAATATTTTGGAATCGGCGGCTCCTCAAGAGAAGCGGAAATCAGCATGGTGAAAAGGGATATCGAGATTGCAAAGAAAACAGGAGCAATTGTAAATATTCAGCATATCAGCTGTAAGGAAACAGTGGATATGTTAAGAAAGGTAAAACAGGAAGGCTTTACCAATATTCATGGGGAGGCCACTCCTCATCATTTTACTTTAACAGAGGATGCGGTAATTACCTATAAAACTATGGCAAAAATGAATCCTCCGTTAAGGACGAAAGAGGATAAAGAGGCCATTATAGAAGGGATTATAGATGGTACTTTGGACGTGATAGCCACAGATCATGCGCCTCACAGCAAAGAGGAAAAAGCAAAACCTCTGACAGAAGCTCTCAGTGGTATTATTGGGTTGGAAACCGCATTTTCCTTAGGAATAGGAGAATTGGCAGAAAAAAATCATATGTCCCTTTTAGAACTAATTAACAGAATGAGTTATGCTCCGGCAAAAATGTATGGTATGGATGCCGGATACCTTGAAGAAGATGGTCCTGCAGATATGGTGATTTTTGACCCAAATGAATTGTGGAGAGCAGACAATTTTGTCTCAAAATCCTGGAATACTCCTTTTTTGGGAAAAACTTTGCTTGGAAAGGTGAAGAAGACAATTTGTGCAGGAAAAGTAGTATATGACGACTGTAAGTGATGGAAAAACTGCAGATATGAAAGATTAAAAATAAAGATTTGGAGGAAATTATGGCACAGAAGAAAAAGGAAACTGCAATTGTTGCAGAACAGCGGCAGCTGGCACCGGGAATTTTTGATATGTGGTTAAAGACCGGACTGGCAAAGGAAGCAGGATGCGGTCAGTTTATTGGTGTGTATCCACAGGATAAAAGCCACCTGCTTCCCAGACCTATCAGTATTTGTGAAGTGAATAAAGAAAAAGAAATGCTGCGTATTGTATACAGAACTGCAGGGGCAGGAACAGAAGAATTTTCTCGTTATACTGCGGGAACAGAGGTTTCGATTTTGGGAGTTTTGGGAAATGGGTTCCCTGTGGAAGAAGGAAAAGGGAAAAGAGCATTTCTTATAGGAGGCGGAATCGGGATTCCTCCCATGGTGCAGCTGGCAAAACAGTTGGAAGCTGAAAGTATGGCAATTATGGGGTATCGGGACAGTCAGTTATTTTTAAAGGAAGATTTGGAAAAATATACTAAAGTTTATATTGCAACAGAAGATGGAAGTGTAGGAACCAAGGGAAATGTAATGGACGCGATTGCACAAAATGAGCTGGAAGCGGATGTAATATTCGCCTGCGGTCCCATGCCCATGCTTCGGGCCATAAAGCAATATGCCAAAAAGATGGGAATCCCTGCCTATATTTCCTTGGAAGAAAGAATGGCTTGCGGGGTAGGTGCCTGTCTGGGATGTGTTTGTAAAACTACCAAAAAAGACCATCATTCTCATGTAAATAATGCAAGAATCTGTACCGATGGACCTGTATTTTGGGCAGAAGATGTAGATATTTAAGAATAGGAGCAAAGAATGAAAAATACAAAAGTGAACATAGCCGGTGTGGAATTTAAAAATCCGGTCATGACGGCTTCCGGTACCTTTGGTTCCGGAATGGAATATAGTGAATTTGTGGATTTAAACAAGTTGGGAGCAGTAGTAACCAAAGGGGTGTCAAATGTACCGTGGCCGGGAAATCCGACTCCCAGAGTTGCAGAATGTTATGGCGGCATGCTGAATGCCATCGGTCTGCAAAACCCGGGCATTGATGTATTCATAGAAAGGGATTTAAAATTTTTACAACAGTTTGATACACGTATCATTGTGAATGTTTGTGGAAAAACCATAGAAGATTATATTGAAGTAGTGGAAAAGCTGGCGGATACCAATGCAGATATGTTGGAAATCAATGTTTCCTGTCCGAATGTAAAAGAAGGAGCCATTGCCTTTGGACAGAAAGCGGATGCTCTTTATGAGATAACTTCTAAGATTAAGAAACATGCAAAACAGCCTATTATTATGAAGCTGAGCCCAAATGTCACTGACATTACGGAAATGGCAAAGGCGGCAGAAAGTGCGGGGGCAGATGGGTTATCCCTTATTAACACTCTGACCGGAATGAAGATTGATATCTATGGAAGGAAGTTTGCTCTTGCCAACAAAACCGGAGGCATGAGTGGTCCTGCAATCAAGCCTGTTGCAGTAAGGATGGTATATCAGGTAGCAAATGCGGTGAAAATTCCCATTATCGGAATGGGTGGAATCCAAAATGCAGAAGATGCACTGGAATTTATGATGGCAGGAGCTACTGCGGTTGCAGTGGGGGCCATGAATTTTGTAAATCCTTATGCCACTGTGGAAACCGTAGAGAAAATAGAAGAATTTATGGAAGAACAAAAAATAGATAATCTGCAGGAAATTATCGGATGTGTAAAATAAAAATCATAAGAAATCTCCCGGGTGCATACACTGGTATAAGAACACCGTGGGAGGTTTTTTTATGGAATTAAAAAAGGAAAATTTACATATGGACCGGATTAAGTGTCAATTAAATACACAGATTACACTGGAAGAGGATAAAAATATCAGTGACAGGAATCCGGATGCATTGGCAATCTTGATGGAGAAAGGCAGGGTTATCATAGAGGAAGTAAGACCTGCCAAAGGGAGTCTGTCTTTAAAAGGTAAGATGCAATATGAAGTGCTATATATTGGGGAAGAAGAAGAGGGAAGATTATACCAGATACAGGGGGAGATTCCCTGGGAAGAAAAAATAAGAGTGGAAGAAATGGATTCTATGGAGAATCCGGAGGTGGAGGCTGAGATTGAAGATTTGAGAAGCAGCCTGATAAATTCCCGGAAAATAAATATCCGTTGTCTGGTAAATTTTAAGATTAAAGTGAAAGAAATTTATGACCAGGAAATGGTCTTGGACATTACGGAAGCAGAGAATATAGAAATTAAAAAGGAACCCTATACTCAGTCTGTGATTGCAGTAGACAGAAAAGACGTATTTCGAATAAAAGAGGACCTGGAGCTGCCTTCTTCACTGCCTCCTATAGGTGAAGTGATATGGAAATATTTAGAACTTGGAAAATGGGAAATAAAACCTTTGGAGGACAGTATCGGCATTCAGGGAGAGATTCGACTGTTTATTTTGTATGAAAGTGCACAGATACAGCCTCAGCTCAGGTCTTATGAAACTTCCATTCCTTTTAGTGGAAATATTGAGTGCGGCGGCAGCAACAGCGGTATGATTGCAGATATCACTCCTACGGTCACTTATCAAAATCTGGGCGTAAAACAGGATTATGATGGAGAAGACAGGGTATTGGATGTTGAGATGGTATTGGAGATACCCATTTGTCTTTATGAACAAAGAGAAGTGGAAGCGGTTACGGATATTTATGGAACCGCTTGTGAAATGCTCCCGGAATATTCGGAAGTAACCTGTAAAGTATTGAGGGATAAGTATCAGGGAAAGGTTAAGGTGACAAAAGAATGCCGAAATCCTTCCTTAGGAGGAAAGATATTACAGGTATGTCATATAAATTCCCGTGTCTGGATAGAGGATTCGCGTGTTCTGGAGGAAGGCTTAAAAATGGAAGGAATCCTTGCAGTAACCGTTCTTTATATGACAGACGATGAAAAGAAACCATATGAAGTATTAAAGAAAGAAATTCCATTTGAATATCAGATGGAAAATATGAATCTGACACCAGAGAGTAAATGGAAGATATGTCCTATGGCAGAGCAGCAGGATGTGGTGATTTTAGATGAAAACAGCATGGAGATAAAATGTCTTATTTGTTTGGAGGTGTTAGTAGAAGACAACGGTACCAGAAGAAGTGTAAGTAATGTAACTTCCCTTCCGTTTACAGAGGAAAAGATAGAAGAAACTCCGGGAATGGTAATTTATATTCCGGCAGAAAAAGAAAATATCTGGAACATAGGGAAAAAATACAGTGTTTCGCAGGATTCTGTCAGACAACTGAATAAATTAAGTAATGATGAAGTCGAGAAAGGGCAGAAATTGTTACTGGTAAGAGGATATCTGTAAAAGAAATACACCATAGGAGAGTTTAACCAAAAAAATAAACGGAACTGTCTTTCTAAGAAAAGGAATCTTAAGGTGACAGTTCCGTGTGTTTCGTCCAACTTGGGTCTTGATATTGGGAGTTCAAATTATTCTGCTTCAGAGGAGCTTTCCTTAGCCCAGGAATCGAATTTTTCTAAAACCGCTTCGTAGGTTTTCTGGGAAATCTCAGGTAATTTACCACCCCAGGTTTTTTCTGCCTGTTTAAAGCCTTTTTCAAAGGCATTCCGCATTTCTTCAATTTTATCAGGGTCACCGCCGCAAAGAGCTTTTGCAAAATCTACAATTCTGTCTGAAGTTTGAGTGACACCCCAATAACCATCTTCTGCAATATCTGCCTGTGCCTGTGCTTTTGTAGCTGCATCCACTGTAAAGTTGCCGGTTCTCAAGAAACTCCAGATATCATCTGCAGTACCGATGGCATTTCCCTGGCCCAGCATAATTTTTTCCACAAGGCTTTGCAGCTGTGCGGTTCTTGCTTCTGCATCCGCTTTTAATTTGTTTACTAAAGCAGTATCCTGTTTATAGGTTTTCTTTGTACCTGCAGAAGTATTGGTACCTGAGGGTTCATATACGACACCGGAATCTGCTGCAGTTTCTGTTGTTGTATTATTGTTTTTGACTTCCTTATCACCGGTGTTTTTTTGGGTTGTTTCATAGCTTCCATAGGTGGAGCTATAATTTGTAATTCCATTTACACTCATATCTGACTCCATTCTGCAGACTTGCGATAAATGTCTGCTGCGTACACATTTATAGTTTCTTATTTTATATGTCGGCAAAATTGATAAATAAATTAGTGTTTTCCATGAATTTTTTGTAATAATAAATAAAACCATCTGTTTTGTATCCAACACCGGTTTGCAGTCCGCTTTTGTTAGTGTAATTATGGAGCAAATCCGACGACGTTGACAGAAAGAAGCAGATTGTATATAATTAAATACAATTTGATGTATATTGTATACAAATAGATTATATTTCAACAGGAGGCGGGTATGGATAAAATAGTAATCAACGCAATGGCAAAAATTAATCTTGGACTTGACGTTTTAAGACGCAGGGAAAATGGATATCATGATGTAAAGATGATCATGCAGACGGTAAATATTTACGATACCCTGGAATTTGTAAAACGGGAGGATGCTCAGATCCTTATCCGGGCAGATGCCATGGAGCTTCCCACAGATGAAAATAATCTGATTTATAAGGCTGTAAACTTATTGTTTGAAAAATATCATGTTGCAAAAGGAGTAGAAATCTCTCTTACCAAAAGGATTCCCATAGCGGCAGGAATGGCAGGAGGAAGTACCGATGCGGCAGCAGCTTTGGAGGGGATAAACCAGCTGTTTGAGTTGGGACTGGAAAAAGAAGAACTAAAGGAAATTGGGGTGAAAATCGGAGCGGATGTACCCTATTGTATAGAAGGGGGGACTGCTTTAAGTGAAGGAATCGGAGAAATCCTGACTCCTTTGCCGGATGCACCGGATTGTTTTGTGGTAGTAGCAAAACCGGAAATCAGTGTATCTACAAAATATGTTTATGAAAATCTTCATGCCAATGAATTGAAGCATCATCCAGATATTGATGGTATGGCAGAAGCCATCCGCAAAGGAGATTTAGAAGGTGTCTGTGAACGTATGGAAAACGTACTGGAAACGGTTACAGAAAAAAAATATCCGGTAATTTCACAGATAAAACAGCTATTAAAAGATGTGGGGGCAAAAAATTCCTTAATGAGTGGAAGCGGTCCTACTGTATTTGGTATTTTTGAAGAAGAGGGAGCGGCCCGGAAAGCTTTGCAGAGTTTAGAGGACAGTGGTCTGGCAAAACAAAGCTTTGTGACTACATTTGCCAAGGAAACATTAGTACAGGTATCTTGAAGAAGAAGGGAAGGGAAGATGGGAAACATTTTTCAACAGGTTGCAGATGAATATTTACCATTAAGAGATGTTGTATTTAAAAAATTAAGACAGGAAATACTGACAGGAGAGTTAAAACCGGGAGAAAGACTGATGGAAATCCATCTTGCCAACAAGCTGGGGGTAAGCCGGACACCAATCAGGGAGGCCATCCGTAAACTGGAACTGGAAGGTTTGGTTACTATGATTCCAAGGCGGGGAGCGGAGGTTGCACAGATAACGGAAAAGAGTATGAAAGATGTTCTGGAGGTAAGAAAAGTGTTGGATACCCTTTCGGTAGAACTGGCCTGTGAAAGAATTACCGGGGAAGAGAAAGAGTTGTTAAAAAATGCCTGCATGGATTTTGAAGATGCCGTAAAAACAGGGGATTTTGGAATGATAGCAAAAACCGATGTGGTATTTCATGATATTATTGTGGAAGCTACCAGAAATATTCGTCTTTCCCAAATGGTAAATAATCTGGCGGAACAGATGTATCGGTATCGTTTTGAATATATTAAGGACACTTCCATGCATAGTCATCTGGTGCAGGAACACAGAGAAATCTGTGAAGGAATTTTATATGGTGATAAAAAGAGAGCCATAACGGCCATAGAAGCACATATTGACAATCAGGAAAATGCGGTTTTAAAACAGATACGAATGGAAAGAGAAAAGAAAGCATAAATTTTGTATAAAGGATGTTTACCTGTCCATACTTGTAGTAAGAAAATAATTGGAAAAGTAAGGAAAGGTAAGGATATGGAGAGTATAAAACAAGGGGTTCTTCTTCTGGTAATGACATTTACATTTTGGGGGGTGTTATATCCGCAATTCAGTCTGGTAGAGGAAAGTTATGAATGTTATAAGGAAGAGAAAAATCCCAAAGAAGATTTTTTTGCCATCCTTGATGCTGATAAAGGAGAAGTTGTAATTAAGTCAAGGTTTCTGGAATTTCTAAAAGAAGAACGGGAACGCAGGAAATAAAACAGAATGGAGTATGGATTCTTTATGTTAGATACAGGTTCAAAAAATCTGCCCATTGGAGTCTTTGATTCCGGTGTAGGCGGACTTACTGTAGTAAGGGAGATTATGAGGCAGATTCCCAAGGAAAGGATTGTATATTTTGGGGACACGGCAAGAGTGCCTTATGGAAGTAAATCGAAAGAAACGGTAACTAAATATTCCAGACAGATTGTTCGTTTTTTGCAGTCACAGAAGGTAAAAGCCATTGTCATTGCCTGCAATACGGCAAGTGCCTATGCGTTGGAGCAGATTGAACAGGAGATACAAATTCCCATTATCGGTGTGGTAAAACCGGGAGCGGTAACCGCTGCAAAAGTAACCAATAACGGTAAAATCGGTGTGATTGCAACTCAGGGAACCATTCAAAGTCAGATTTATACCAAATACATAAAAGAATTAAAACATGATGTGACAGTCATAGGAAAAGCCTGTCCCTTGTTTGTCCCTTTAGTGGAAGAGGGGCTATTGGAAGACCCGGTGACGGATGAAATCGCCCAGCGTTATTTAAGTGTATTGATAAATTCCGGAATTGATACATTAATTTTGGGCTGCACCCATTATCCTTTGATCAGAAGTACTGTTGGAAAAGTCATGGGAGAAGGGGTAACACTGGTGAATCCTGCATATGAGACGGCCATTGAATTAAAAAAATTATTGCAGGAAAATAATATTTTGCAGGATGAAAAGCCGGTATTGGGAAGCAACCAGTATCAGTTTTTTGTCAGCGATGGTGCAGAAAAGTTTCAGTATTTTGCCAATACCATATTCAAATATGGAGTTTTGGCAGTAAAAGAGATTCATATTGAGGAGTATTAAGAATGACGAAAGATGTTATGATTTCCATTCGGGGAATCCAGTTTGATAATGGACAGGATGGAGAGAAAATAGAAAGCATTCAAAGAGGAGAATATTATCTGAAGAATCATACCCATTATATTTTGTATGATGAAGTAATGGAAGGGATGGATACTCCTATAAAAAGCATGATTAAGATTAAAAAAGGAGAAATGCATCTTAATAAAAAAGGAGCCATCAATGTTTCCATGGATTTTTTGGAACATAAAAAAACTTTGAGTAATTATGTAACTCCTTTTGGAACCATTGTAATAGGAATAGAAGCTGAGAGTGTAAGATTGGAAGAAGAAGAGAAAAGAATTGTGATTGATGTAGATTATGCCATGGATGTGAATTATGAACATCTGGCAGACTGTAAAATTAAAATTGATGTCCGCTCAAAGGATGGAGAAGCATTTTCTTTGAGAAGCTAAAGAAAAAGGCTGCCGCTTATGCGGCAGCCTCTTGCAATGCTTATTTTACGGATTTAGCACCGGCTTTTTCCTGTGCTGCTTCAAGAGTACGTTTCCACCAGCCTTTTTTCTTTTGTTCCACTGGGGCTGTTTTTCCATGAAGTCCTTTTACTTCTGTAATGTAAATACCACTGACGGTTGCTTTTACTTCTTTTTTGACAGGAATGCTGTCAAAAATCTTCTCATCCGCAATGAGTGTCATAATCTGAGGTCCGATTTTGGCTTTTACAACAGGAAATTTGGCATTTTTTGCAAATCTGTTAGCAGATTCCATAACCTGCTGTGGGAGACCTGCGTCTTTCATTTTCATTCGTTTCTTATCGATGATCAGCATGGAAACAGTCTGTTTCATTGCTTCAATTTGCTGCTGTTGTTCTTCCTGTCTCTTCTGGGCTTTTTTGCCTAAGAAATATAAAGCAACCACAGCGGCAACTAAAACGACTAAAACGATGATAAGTACAATTGTACCAGTTTTCACGTTTCAATCCTCCTTATTCTTTTTTCAACAATTGTAGATATTTTAACATGGGTTTAAGGTTTACGCAAGTAAATCATGGGTAATCTATATAAGAAATATGTATCATCAGGGATGAAGGAAATGATAAAAGTTCTTTTTCGAGGAATAAATATAGGATTGATTTATTATTTGGTTTTCGTTCAGAAAAAGGAAACGGAAAGCACTTGGGCATGGATTCTGCTGCTATGGAATTTTCCCATAACCGGATTCTTTTTATTTTTATTCACAGGGCAGAGTGTGCCAAAAAAAGAGGCATTGAATAAAGAAGAACATGTAGGATATCTGACAGAGGATAATCATTTGGAAATTTTAACAACCGGAGAGGAAAAATTTCAGGCAGTTTTTAAAGATATCCAAAATGCCAAAAAGGAAATTTTGATTCAGTATTATATTTTCAAAGATGATTTTTTGTTTCACACATTGAAAAAACTTCTTTGTAAAAAGGCAGCAGAAGGAGTTTCGGTGAAGGTGTTGTATGATGGGTTAGGCAGCCGGAAAATCAAGAAAAAATGCTGGAGGGAAATGAAACAAAAAGGAGTGCAGGTCAGATGTTTTCGGCATAGTTTCTGGCAGCCCCTGTTATTGGCAGTGACCGGCTTTAATTATAGAAATCACAGAAAGATTATTGTGATTGACGGCTATATTGGATATCTGGGAGGATATAATATCGGAAAAGAGTATTTGGGATTAGATTCCCGGTTTGGCTGTTGGCGGGATACGCATTTTCGAATTGTGGGAAGTGCGGTGCATTCCCTTAGAAATGTATTTTTAAAAGACTGGCAGGAAGATGAACCGGGAGAACCCATAGAAGGAGGGCATGGCGGATGTGCCATACAGATGGTAAGTAGCGGACCGGATACCAAGGCACCTCACATACGAAATGTCTATTTAAGGTGTATCAGCAAAGCTAAGAAAAGAATCTGGATACAGACTCCGTATTTTGTGCCGGACCAAGTTGTTTTCAATGCATTAAAGCTGGCACTTTTATCAGGGAAAGAAGTTAAAATCATGATTCCCTGTAAGCCGGACCATATGTTTGTATATCATGCCACTTTGTATTATGCGTCACAGCTTTTGGAAATGGGGGCAGGTATTTATATTTACCGGGAAGGATTTCTGCATGCAAAAGGAATGCTTATGGATGATGAAATCTATTGCTATGGAACGGCAAATCTGGATAATCGAAGTTTTTTTCTTAATTATGAAATTAATGCCATTGTATATGGCAAAGAAGAAGTCCGTAAAATGTGTGCCATTTATGAAGAAGATTTAAAAAAATGCAAAGAACTGACCTGGCAGGAATACCAGATGGAAAAGCCTGTAAACCATGTAAAAGAGCAGATTTCCAGATTGCTGTCACCCTTGCTATAAATGGGCAAATGTGATATAAATGAATGGTTACGTTGGTGAAAACGAAAAACAAATTAACAGATTGTGAGGAGAATATGAAAAAAAGAATCGTAAGTATATTATTGGTTGGTTTGCTTAGTGTGGGAGTGTTGGCCTGCTCTAACCAAAGTACAGAAACAGAGGAAGTAACTCAGGAAGGAACCGAGGAAACAGAAAATAACCAAGAAGCAAAAAGAGTCAGTATTTATTTTCATGAAATCAAGGCAGATGACCATGTGACTTTGGGAGACTACAAGGGGATTGAAGTGGTGAACAGTGTGCAGACGGTAACAGAGGAAGAAGTGGAAGCATATATTAACTATCTGTTAGCCATGTCAGCACAAAAAGAAGAGGTTACTGACCGGGATGTGGTAGAAAATGGTGATATTGTAAATATTGATTTTGAAGGAAAAAAAGATGGTGTGGCTTTTGACGGAGGCACTGCCCAAGGATATGATTTGACCATCGGTTCCGGTGCTTTTATTGAAGGTTTTGAAGAAGGTCTTATAGGGGCTAAAAAAGGGGAGACACGGGAGTTAAATTTAACTTTTCCGGAAGGTTACAACTCAGAGGAGCTGGCAGGCAAAGAGGTTGTGTTTACCGTAACCGTAAATGGAATTTATGAGGAAAAGGCACAGGAATTTAATGATGAATTTGTGGCATCTTTAGCCATTGAAAATGTAGCTACCACAGAGGAATATCGTGCTTATTTAAAAAACATGATGGTGGAGAGTAATGAAGAAAGTGCCAGACAGGATGTGCAGATAGAATTGTTAAATGCGGTAACGAACAATGCACAGGTAAACAATGTGCCGGAAAAACTGGTAGACAGATTTTATCAGACAAACTTAAGTAATATGACCTATCAGGCAATGATGTATGGTATGGATTTGGATAGCTTCGTAAGTGCATATTATGGCATGGATACGGAGACCTTTGAAACGGAAATGATGGAAGCGGCAAAAGTGTCCGCAAATCAGGCTCTGGTATGTTTGAAGATTGCGGAAGAAGAAGAGCTTCAGGTTACGGATGAAGAAGTGGATTCTGTAATTGAAGAAAGATATGCCCAGTATGGATATGAAAATGCGGATGATTTTAAGAATACGGTAGATTTGGAAGAATACAAAGATAGTCTGCTTTTAAATAAAGTAGTGGACTTTTTGATGGAAAATGCTACAATTATTACTGATGAACCAAAAGCAGCAGAATAAAGTGTGGCTTGAACAAAGCGAAAGATAAGAAAATACACAGGATATTTTTAGGAGGCCAATATGGAATTAACAAGTGTAAGAGAACTGTATAGAAACCGCGACAGCTATACAGATAAAAAAGTAACAGTGGGCGGCTGGGTAAGAAATAATCGTGATTCAAAAAACTTTGGTTTTTTAGTAGTAAATGACGGTACTTTCTTTGAGACTTTGCAGGTGGTATATGGGGATTCTTTAAATAATTTTGAGGAAATTGCCAAATTGAATATTGGGGCAGCTGTTATTGTAACCGGAACCATCGTTGCCACTCCCAATGCAAAACAGCCTTTTGAAATGCAGGCAGAAGAAGTATATGTGGAAGGAACTTCAACGGCAGATTATCCACTGCAGAAAAAACGCCACAGTTTTGAATATCTTCGTACCATTTCCCACCTTCGTGCAAGAACCAATACTTTCCAGGCAGTATTTCGTGTTCGTTCCATGGCGGCTTATGCGATTCATAAATTCTTTCAGGAAAGAGAGTTTGTGTATGTAAATACCCCTCTGATTACCGGAAGTGACTGTGAAGGAGCAGGAGAAATGTTCCAGGTAACCACCCTGCCTTTAGGAGAAGTACCAAAGACAGAGGATGGAAAAGTGGATTTTACACAGGATTTCTTCGGAAAACCTGCTAATCTGACAGTAAGCGGACAGTTAAATGGAGAAACCTATGCTTTTGCATTTAAGAATATTTATACCTTTGGTCCTACCTTCCGTGCGGAAAACTCCAATACCACACGTCATGCAGCAGAATTCTGGATGATTGAGCCGGAAATGTGCTTTGCGGATTTAAAGGATGATATGATGTTGGCGGAAGCTATGATAAAATATGTGATTCGTTACGTATTGGAAAATGCACCGGAAGAAATGAACTTTTTCAATCAGTTTGTAGACAAGGGATTGATTGAAAGATTAAACCATGTGGTAAATTCTGATTTTGGTCACGTAACCTATACGGATGCCATTAAGATTTTGGAAAAGCATAATGATGAATTTGACTATAAAGTATACTGGGGATGTGATTTACAGACAGAACATGAAAGATTTTTAACGGAGAAAGAATTCAAACGTCCTGTATTTGTAACAGATTATCCTAAGGAAATCAAAGCTTTCTACATGAAACTCAATGAGGATGGAAAGACAGTAGCCGCTATGGACTGTCTGGTTCCGGGAATCGGAGAAATCATTGGTGGAAGCCAGAGAGAAGATAATCTTGAACTTCTGGAAGCAAGAATGGAGGAATTGGGACTTAACAAGGATGACTATGGATTCTATCTGGATCTTAGAAGATATGGTTCTGCCCGCCATGCAGGTTTCGGTCTTGGATTTGAGAGATGCGTAATGTATCTGACAGGTATGAGTAATATCCGTGACGTGATTCCTTTCCCAAGAACTGTGAATAACTGCGAATTATAAAAGATATATTTAATGCCGTATTAAAGTTAACCGGGGATGCCTCGGGGGATACTTTAATACGGCATGTTTTTTACTTTAATTTCCTTTTAATGGTGTCCTTCCATAATTCCGGATGGAAGAGCATCAGAAGGGGGAAGAGCTCCAATCTTCCGGCTAACATATCAAATATCATGACTAATTTGGAAAAGTCACTGAAATGTCCAAAATTCGCGGTAGGTCCTGCCATTTCCAGTCCCGGCCCGATGTTGTTGAAGGTAGCGGCTACGGCAGTAAAAATAGTAACCAAATCTTTATTTTCAAAGGTCAGACAGAAAACAGAAACTACAAATATTATCATATAAGTTATAAAATACACATTGGAAGAACGTACCACTTCATGTTCAATAGGTTTATCGTCCATTTTGATTTTTACAATACTCTTAGGATGAGTATAGGAAGTCAGTTCTTTAAATATGGTTTTAAACAAAATCATAAGTCGGGAAACCTTTAATCCTCCCCCGGTACTTCCTGCACAGGCACCGATAAACATGAGAAGAACCAGAACACATTTACTGGTAGCAGACCAGGTGTTGAAATCGGCGGTAGCAAATCCTGTTGTGGTTATGATACTGGACACCTGAAAGAAGGAATCCTTTAAGGCACTTATAAGAGAGGGATAAAATTGCATTAAATCGGTAAATATCACAAATACTGATAACGCAATAATCAGAAAATACCAACGGACTTCCTCCAGCTTAAAGGCTTTCTTTGCATTGTGAAACAGGATAAGATAATAAGCATTAAAGTTAACGCCAAAGAGCATCATAAAAATAGCGGTTACCCATTGAAGATAATCGGAATAACCTGCAAAACTGTCATTTTTGATACCGAAGCCTCCAGTGCCGGCAGTGCCGAAAGTAGTGGCAAGGGCATCAAATAAGGGCATTTTTCCCACCAGAAGTAAAACAAACATAAGGAGACTCATTCCCAAATATATCGTGTATAAAATACGTGCTGTGGAACGAATCTTGGGAACCAGTTTTCCCACCGATGGCCCCGGAGATTCCGCTTTCATCAGATTAATGTTGGAACCGCCGCTCATGGGAATTACTGCCAGTAAAAATACCAGTACCCCCATACCTCCAATCCAGTGAGTGAAAGAACGCCATAAAAGAGAACTGTGGGAAAGGGCTTCCACATTGGATAAAATACTGGAACCGGTGGTTGTAAAACCAGACACAGTCTCAAACAGGGCATCTACAAAATGAGGAATTTCTCCCGTAAGTACAAAGGGAAAGGCCCCGGAGAGACTTAACACAATCCAGCTTAAAGCGGTTGCCACACATCCTTCTTTTAAATAAAAAACAGGCTCTTTTACTTTTTTCCATGTCATCATGCATCCCAGAATGAAACAGGAAAGGGAAACTGTGAGATAGGAAACGAAAGTATTTTCATTATAAATAAGAGCGGTGATACAGGGCAGCAGTAAAAAAAGAGCCTGCAGTTTCAGGATATTTCCTAAGATAAAACGTATCATGGATGTATTCATAATCTGCTCTCCTATCTTAAGATATCTTCGATTTCATCAAAGCCGTTGTGGGTAGTTACTATCATAACGGTATCGCCGATGCGTATGCAGTCCTGCCCGCTGGGAAGGATAATGTTACCGTTTCGGTTGATAAATGCCACTAAAACCTGTTCTTTTAGTTTCAATTCCATTAAAGGCACATCTGTTGCCTTGGATGGTTTATCAATACTGAATTCTATGGCTTCTACCCGGCCTCCAAATAAGTGGTAAAGAGTTTCAATATTACTGTCAATGGAAGCTCTTCTGGCACGTACATATGCAATGATGGATTCAGAAGTAATCAAGCGGGGATAAATCACACTTCCCAAATTTAATTCTGCAATTACATTTTTGAATGCCAGACGATTAATTTTTGTAACCACTTTTGTATTGGAAAGCTGTCTGGCATGCAGGGTCAGCATTACGTTTTCTTCGTCAATCCCGGTAAGGGGAACAAAAGATTCTATGGAATCGATGCCTTCTTCTTTTAACAATTCTGCATCCGTACCATCTCCATTAATGATAATGGCCTTGGGAAGCAAAACACTTAATTCTTCACAGCGCTTTTTGTCCTGTTCAATAATCTTTACGGAAATTCCCATATGTAACAGCTGGCTTGCCAGATAGTAGGCTGCTTTGCCGCCGCCAATGATCATGGTATTCTTCACTTTAGAAGTTTTGACAGAAATATTCTGCATGAAATTTTTAATGGTAGCCCGCTGTGCCACAAAGGAAATAATGTCACCGGCTTTTATGACAGACATACCGGAAGGAATTTCCACCCTGCCGTCGCGTTCAATGGCACATACCAGAACTTTATGTACCACTTTGGAAGAAAGCTGGGCAAGAGTAATCCCGTCCAAAAGATTTCCCTCAGGAATTTTAAATTGAATCAGTTCTGCCTGACCATGGGCAAAGGGACTGACTTCCAAAGCTGTGGGAAGGAAGAGAATCCGAGCGATTTCTTTTGCGGCTTCCAATTCCGGATTGATAATCATGGCAAGCCCCAGTTTTTCTCTTAAGTAGTCAATTTCTTTACTGTAATCAGGGGTACGCACTCTGGCAATGGCAGCACAGTTACCTACCTGTTTGGCAATGGTACAGCACAGCAGATTTAATTCATCGGAACCGGTGACTGCAATAAGCAGGTCGGTATTTTCAATGCCGGCATCTATCTGTACACTGTAGCGGGCTCCATTTCCCTCTACCCCCATAATATCGTATAAATTTGTTAATTCTTCTATTTTGGAAACATTGGTATCAATAACGGTAATATCGTGCCCTTCCTGAACTAACTGTTCTACCAGAGTAGAGCCTACTTTACCGCAGCCTACAATAATAATTTTTAATCCTTTTGCCTGTTCATGTTTTGTATGAAACATAACTGCCTCCATATAAATATCTAAAGATAACGTTCATCACATTATATCACCTTAAAGGAAAAAATACAGTAGGTTATTCGTTTTTCGTCATTATTTGCAAGAAAAACAGCAGAGAAATCAAGAGGGAAAAATTCCTTAGAATAACTCCTTTTGCTGCATCATAGAATGTAAAAAACATTATTTTGAGGTTTCTTTTGAAAGAATATATTGAAGAAAGAGTCTTGCTGATTGCCCGGTATATTATTGACAATAATGCTACGGTAAGACAGGCCGCAAAACATTTTGGAATCAGTAAGTCCACAGTTCACAAAGATTGTGCGGAGCGACTTACGCAGGTAAATCCCGCTCTTGCAGGAGATGTAAGAAAAGTGCTGGATGTCAATAAGGCGGAACGGCATATTCGCGGGGGAATGGCAACCAAAGAAAAATACCAGCATATATTGGAGCATATGGGATAGGGAGAAAAAGAGTCATTGCTGACAAGGCGGGAAGCAGTGATTCTTTTTGGATTCTATGGTATGTTTAGTAAAAATATGTTATACTTAAGTTGTTTGTGGACAAAAAGTCATGTCTGAGATACTTAAAGAGATAACTATAAGGGGAAGATTTGCAGGCAAGAAGAGGGGATATCATGGATACAAAAGCGGGAAACGTGGCGAAACATAAAAGCATTACGCGAAAATTTGTATATGGAATCATAGTTCCGTTGGTTGTGATTTTAGTAATGACGGGTGTTGTTTTGAATATACGCCTGACAAAGGAAATAGAAACCTTACAGGAAAAGAGTATCCAATCTGAAATTCAGTCAGCCTCAAGACTGCTTGAAGAATATTTTGAGTATTATTTTTCCATTATTGAAACAACGGCGACACTGCCAATGGTGCAGGAAGCATTGCTGGAAGTCTCTCAAAACGGAGAGCCCTTCCGGGAATCTCCGTATTATGATGAGATTGTAGAAACATTAGTAGAAATACAGAAATTATCACCGGATGCAATACAATCCCTGTATATTGCAGATTTTACCACCAGTCAGTATTTACGATGGGATGGAAAGACCCCGGAGAAAGATTGGGATATTACCGGCAGACCATATTATCCGTTGGTAAATGAGGCGAAAAGCACGATTCTGACCCCGGTATTTCAAAATGTTGCCGGTCTGACAGTGGTTTCCGTCAGTACGCCTGTATTTGCATTGGATAATGAAACCATTATTGGAAGTGTTAATATTGATTTAGGCATTAACAGCCTGATAGAATCCATGAATGCCATTACCATAGGAAAAGAAGGCTATTTAATTTTGCTGGATTCGGCTCATAAAATCATATCTGCAAGAGATGATGAAATCTTATTAAAAAATGTGGAAGAAGTAGGACTTTCAGACCAATTGGTGGACAGGATACTAAAGAAAGAAAAGGGAAATGTAGTTTTCCAATATCAAAATGTTTCCTATTGCGGAAATGTAGGCTTTGTTGATAAGCTGGATGGATGGTGTATTCTGGGAATTATGCCGGATAGGGAATACCATCAGCCGGTAAACAGGATTACAGCAGTTGTAGTAGCCTGCTTTGTGTTATGTATTTTGATATTATCTGTGTTGTGTATGCTGGTGGTGCGTAAGATTATCCGCCCCTTAAAGGAACTGTCCGGCATTGTAGGAGAACTTGCAGATGGAAATCTGTATGTAGACTGTAAAATATCCGGGGAGGATGAAATTGGTCATCTGGCAGAGGGAGTCAGCATTTTGGTAAGCAGACTGCGAACCTATATGTTGTATGTCAGTGAATCCTATGAAAAGTTAGAACACCTGGCATATACTGATGCGCTTACGGGTCTGGGCAGCCGTATGGCATTTAATGAAAAAATAAAAGAGTACAGCCAGACTCCCGGAGTTGCCTGCATCGTTGCGGATGTTAATAACTTGAAACAGTGTAATGACCAATATGGACATAGTGAAGGCGACAGAATGATTATGGATGCAGCCAGTTGTATTTGCAGGGCTTTTGAAGCCATAGGAACCTGTTATCGCATTGGGGGAGATGAGTTTTGCGTTTTGATTCCCAAGAGTGGAAAAACAGAAATTTTACAGGTCCTGGAAACGGTGTCAAATTTAGTGGAGCAGAAGAATCAAAGCAGAAAGACACCTTTGTCCATAGCCTTTGGCTATGCAATACGGGAAGAAGCGGCAGAAAGTATGGAAGACCTTTTTAAACGAAGTGATGCTATGATGTATCATGTAAAGTATAGAATGAAAAAGGAAATGACGGATAGCCGGGAGGCAAGAAAAAAGAAGTAAAGAAATTGTGACAGAAAAAGGCATTGCAGATTTATTTAGTGCAATGCCTTTTTTGGCTCATGAGAGAGAAATAAAAGTGTTCTGAATTAAAACTGAGATTTCATAAACTGTTTTGGGGTAACCCCTTTATATTTATGAAATGTCTTTATAAAATAACTTTCATCATTGAAACCACAGGAAATAGCTGCTTCTTTGATGGTGATATCTTTGGTGGAAAACATTTCACAGGCACACTCAATCCGGTAATAATTCAGATAATCAATAGGAGTACGGTCTGTAATGCTTCTGAAATAACGGCAGAAATATTTGGGATTCATGCCTGCGATTTTGGACAATGTTTCAAGGTTGATGCTGTTGTTGTAATTTTCTGAAATATATAAAAGGACATTTTTCATGGATGCAAGGCGCTCAGAAGAAATATTCTCATATTTGTAATCGTCATACAAATGTTCATTTATAATAATTCCTAAGAGCTGGTACAGATATCCCTGAACCATAAACTCATACCCCTTCTTTTTCCCTGCAAGACTGTTGCATAATTCTTCAATCAGCGGAGTGACTTTTTTACTCTTTTCAGATAAAAAGGTATGGATTGTGATTCGCCTTTCAATAATGTCTCGTATGATTTTTGAACAGGCATGATTATCCTTTAACAGAATCTGCAAATCAAAAACCACGCATTCGTAAATACAGTTTTCCGGTGTTCCTCCATGAAACATTCCACTGGAGATAAAGACCACATCGCCGGCATGGTACTCTTTGATAGATTTCTCCAAATTCAAATGAAAGGAGCCGGATACAATATGTAAAAGCTCATACTGGGTATGCCAGTGGTACTGCATCTCATAGCGGGGGCTGTGAGGAGTCTGATGATAGTAGGCAATGGGAAAATTAAAGCTGCCCTGAGGGGTTCTTTCCTGGTAATCAATATATTTCATAAAAGAAATCCTTTCAAACTAAAAAAGTGAATATTGTACTGTTTTTTTTTAGTATAACACTTTTGTTTTTAAATAACAAATACTATAATAATTGTCATACAGTAGCGCTGGTGGGCGTTAAAAATAAGAAAATAGATATAAGGAGGATTGATTATCATGGCAGAAAGCAGATTAATCGGAGGATACCCGGTTATTGGTATCCGTCCAACAATTGACGGACGTAGAGGACCATTAAAGGTACGTGAAAGTCTGGAAGACCAGACTATGGGAATGGCAAAAGCAGCCGCAAAGTTATTTGAAGAGAATCTTAAATATTCTAACGGAGAACCGGTAAAAGTTGTGATTGCGGATACCACCATCGGACGTGTGGCTGAAGCCGCTGCATGTGAAGAAAAATTCAGAAGAGAAGGAGTAGCTATTACTCTTACTGTGACTCCATGTTGGTGCTATGGTTCTGAAACCATGGACATGGATCCTACTACCATTAAAGGGGTATGGGGCTTAAACGGAACAGAAAGACCGGGTGCCGTATACTTAGCTTCCGTTCTTGCAACACATGCACAGAAAGGACTTCCTGCATTTGGCATTTATGGGCATGACGTTGTAGATGCAGACGATGCTACTATCGGAGATGATATTAAAGAAAAATTATTAAGATTCGGACGTGCAGCAGTGGCAGCAGCTACCATGAGAGGCAAATCTTACTTACAGATTGGTTCTATCTGTATGGGTATCGGCGGTTCTGTAATCGATTCTGATTTCTTAGAAAGCTATTTAGGTTTAAGAGTAGAATCTGTAGATGAAGTAGAAATCATCCGTCGTATGACCGAAGGTATCTATGATGAAGCAGAATTCCAGAAAGCACTTGCATGGGCAAAAGAAAAATGTACCATCGGCTTTGACAAGAACCCTGATTTTGTTAAGAAGAGCGATGAAGAAAAAGAACAGCAGTTTGAATTTGTTGTAAAAATGGCAGTTATCATCAAAGATCTGATGAATGGAAACAAGAACTTACCGGAAGGCCGTGAAGAAGAAATGGTAGGTCATAATGCCATTGCCGCAGGTTTCCAGGGGCAGAGACAGTGGACAGACTTCTATCCAAACGGAGACTTTGCAGAAGCAATCTTAAATACATCCTTTGACTGGAATGGAGCGAGAGAACCTTATATTCTTGCAACAGAAAATGACGTATTGAATGGTATCAGCATGTTGTTTATGAAACTGTTAACAAACAGAGCACAGATGTTTGCCGATGTTCGTACATACTGGAGCGGAGATGCGGTTAAGAGAGTAACCGGTTATGATTTGGAAGGTGCGGCTAAGGAATCTGATGGTATCATCCATCTGATCAACTCCGGTGCATGCTGTCTGGATGCTAACGGCGGTGCCAAAGATGCTGAAGGCAATGCAGTTATGAAACCCTGGTATGAAGTAACTAAAGAAGACCAGGATGCCATTATGGCAGCTACTACATGGAATGCAGCTGACAACGGATACTTCCGTGGCGGCGGATATTCTTCCAGATTTGAAACCAAAGATACCATGCCGGCTACTATGATTCGTCTGAACTTAGTAAAAGGATTGGGACCGGTAATGCAGATTGCAGAAGGATGGACCGTAGGTCTTCCGGAAGAAGTATCTGATACTTTATGGAAACGTACAGACTACACATGGCCATGTACATGGTTCGCACCAAGGTGTGACGGCAAAGAAGGTTCTGCATTTAAAACAGCTTATGAAGTTATGAATAACTGGGGAGCAAACCATGGTGCTATCTCTTATGGACATATTGGAGCAGATTTAATTACTCTTTGCTCTATTCTCAGAATTCCGGTAGCTATGCACAATGTGGCAACAGAAGATATCTTCAGACCAAAGGCTTGGGATGCATTTGGAATGGATAAAGAAGGTGCTGATTACAGAGCATGTGCAGCATACGGACCAATGTATAAATAAGAAGAAACTGTTTTGAAATAAGAAAACAGATAAGTGAAAAAAGCAAGTCGGGAATCGACCCCGATACCCGACTTGCTTTTTTGTTTTTTTTAAAACTAAAAAAAGGACTTTGAATTATTTTGATTTTTTTGCTGGCTTTTCACTGGAAACTTCCGGGTGAAAGAACTGATACTGAATGGCTTCGTTGACACCGGTAGACATAACGCCGATTAAGATGTTTCCGCCTTCCAGATACCAGACTTCCCCTTTTGCGGTATTCATATCAGAATCAAAACCGCTTTTTCCATAAAGCTTATTGGTCTGTTCTACGAGTTTGGCATATACATTTTCCAAATCCTCAGAAGATTCAGGCAGATAAAGCCAGGCCATGCTCCTTAAATTTTCTTCATCGTCGAACATATACTTAATGGAACCTTTTAAACCAAGGTATTCTTTGTCATAGACATAAGTAGTACCTTTATAACTGGAATAATAAGAATCCTGAAGTTCGCCTTCCGTTGCTTGGACATCTTCCAGTGTGTTCTCCCAGGTGATTTGGGTGAAAGGACATTTTACCTGAGTTTGTGCCGAGGAACATCCTGCAAGTAAGAAAGTAACACTTACAAGAAGCAAGGCGATAAAGTTGCGTGTTCGTTTCATAGTAACCTCCTGATAAATCGATTGCGGATGCAATCGTTACTGAGAGTTATTGTACAATAAAAAAGAAACAAAAGAAATAAAAAATGATGCTTTTGTGCAAAAAGAGGAAAAACAGATGAAAAGGATGTTTGAGGATATAAAAAATGAACAAGGTTATATTGACGCGAGAAAAAGTTGATTGTATAATACTTGTAATAATTGAAAGTTGGACAGCAGATATATGTAAACAATGTTCGGTTGTATAGGAATAAGGGATAGGATACAGGGAAGGTTGTATATCTATATCGGGTTCACTTTTTTTATGTAATAAACCATGGAGGTAGAATAAAGGTGGAAAAGATTAAACAAAACGCGTTTGTAAAAAAAGTGGGATTTAACAGAATTGTCCTGGTTGGCGTATTGCTTTTGATGTATCTGGCATTTGGTGCGCTGACAGGGGGCTCATTCTTTACATTTTCCCGTCTTATGAACATTTTTAACTATGTATATTTCTTAGGCTTCCTTGCCTTGGGTGTTACATTTGTTATTGCAACAGGAGGAATCGATTTCTCTATCGGACCGGTAATGTTCTGTTGCGCATTGATTTCCGGATACAGTTTCTTTACTTATGGAGTGCCTATGGGGCTGGCCTTAGTATTATGTATTCTGGTTGGGTTATTATTTGGTATCTGGAACGGATATCTGGTAGCATACATAAAGATTCCTCCCTTCATCGTGTCTATGGCATC
>CAZSWC010000018.1:0-31482 GCA_964610665.1 uncultured Lachnospiraceae bacterium | reverse complement strand
CACTGGCGGATGTAGTAACGAGAAGGGATGCACATTGGGAGAAAACGGAACGATTTGCAAAAAAGGAAAAGGAGGGAGTTTAGGTGCAGTACCTGTTGATTACCGCTGTTGTTTTTTTTGTGTTATTAGGAATGCCTTTTTTGAATGCAGTCATATGCTGTAAAAAAAAGGGAAATGTTTTATATATTAATCAGGAATACGTGAAGGAAGCCAGATATTTTGGAAAATCTTTTGCCAAAATGGTGGAAAACAGTATGGCATCTGTGGAAAATGGAAATATTTTTCTATCTAAAATAGAAAAAATCATAGATGTGAATGAAGAGGAACTTTCTGAGAAAGCGAAAGAAATGGTTTTATGCCTGAAGAAAGATTTTAAAACACCTTCCCATACAAAGGTTTTTGAAAAAGAAATTTATGGGGAAAAAAATGTGGAAATAGCAGATGGTGGTGTCACTGTAAGAGCAGTTTATTCCAGGGAAAATCTGATTCTTGGAAATCAAACTTCTGTGGTGCGCTGGGCAGATGCAAAAGAAACGGCAGCGGTATATGATGATTGCAGTCTGGGGGTAAGTACGTCGGCAGGCAGGAGACTCAGTATAGGAAAAAATTGTACTTTTCAAAGACTGTATGCACCGGAAATTCTCATTGGACAATACCCGGATGAAGGAGAGAGGATAAGAGAATATGAGGTACCTATGGAGGAAACATTGGGACAAAGGGAAGTGAAGCGTAATGTGAAATATGTAGATAAGAAGATGTTGGATGGAAAAAGGGAAGCAGAATTTAGTATTTGCTCAAAGTATGACGTGATTATTCTGGAAAATATAATTCTGAAGGGAGATTTATGTTCAGAAAAAAATGCCAGAATCTGTGACAATGCAATCGTTTGCGGGAATATATTTGCAGAAGGAAATATACATATTGGAAAAAACAGTATTGTTCTTGGAAATGTATTTTCTCAGGAAAGTATTACTTTGGAAGAAAATGCAAGAGTGGGACAATGGGGAAAAATACATTCCATAGTTGCAAGAGAAAAAATTGTGTTTACAGATTGTGCTTATGTATTTGGTTATATAAGTTGTGAGGGAGGAGGCGTTGTCAAATCCACAAAAAGCAATAAAAAAATGCATGACAGGAAATTTTGGGAATGTGAGGAAGAAAAAAAGGAACTGAAATTTTCGCAGTTGGAAACTTATGAAACAGCAATGAAAGCTGGATTCCGTAAGAATTGTAATCTGCAAAAAGTCGTGATTCCAAAGAAGGCAAAAGAGATAACAAAGAGTATGTTTTTTGGGTGTAAATTGCTTTCTGATGTCAGGCTTGCGGAAACCATCGAAAAAATAGGTGCCTATGCATTTGCGGATTGCAGGGCACTTACAAAGCTTACAAGTTTTGAAAATATCAAGATTAAGAGAATTGAAAGAGCGGCATTTGAAAATTGTGTGGGGTTAGAAAAATTGGAATTTTCAAAGGAACTGGAATATTTAGGAGAAGCAGCATTTGCAGGATGCAGGAATATAAGATATGTGGAATTTCCGGAAGCATCAGAATTAAAGGTTGTTTCAAAACATTGTTTCAGAGATTGTAGGAAACTGGAATGGATCGTGTTGCCGGATTTGGTTGAAAAGGTTGGAATAAGTGCTTTTTTGGGTTGTGATTCCCTGCAGTATCTTAGCATTCCTGCTTCTTGTGCACAGGAGGCGGGAATTGTGGAATTGAAAGATGTCAAGGGATTGAATATGTATATAAGGGGTTTGCAAATAAATGAGGATGAGAAATAAGAAAGAGAAAGTTTGCTATATAGCAGGCATAGTTTGTATCTGTCTCCTTTTTGCTTTAGGGTGTATGGAACTGGAGAGTCTGGTAAAAAAAAGAGACCAAAACAAACAGGCAGAATCCATGGCAGTGGCAGAGAAGGATGTGCAAAGTCCATTGTCAAAGGTAAAGCTTGTAGAAAATGAAGAAGTGGTGGGATATGAAGACCGGGCATTTTATCGTTTCACATTTGAAGAAGAAAGTGTGCAAAATACGGCTTCATTAGTAAGTAAATTGCAGGAAAGCTGTTCTGCTTTACAACAGATTTATGTTATGCCGATACCGCCACGTATTATAGCAGAAGAGGGATGTAAGTCAGATAAAGAGCAGTATCAAAGTTTTATCAATCAGTTGAAACAGGCAATGCCAAAAAACAGTATATTACTGGATATCAGTCAGAGGATGATACAGCATTCCTTAGAAGAGATTTTTTACCGGACAGATAATACCTGGACATCCAGAGGAGCTTATTATGGAATGCAGGTCTTTTTGGAGAAAACAGGAAGAAAAAGTATTCCGTTGGAACAGTATGAAGAATACATAGGTAATAGATTTAAAGGAAAAGTGGAAGCACAAAAAGAGATTGCGGTTTTGAAAGAAGAGGGAACATTTCAGGCAAATAACATATTGTATTATTATTGGTTAAAGGGTTTACCTCAACAGGCAGAGATTATCAGATTGCATAAAGTGGAAGGGGAAGAACGATATAAGAAGCCATTATTTACGCCTTCGTCCATAAATTTGTCTTCTGTTATAGAGGATGAGTATGACAGAGCTATTGTTGAGGGGGAGAGTCTGGATGGTAAGAAGACAGACCAATATTTGTTGGTAATCAATGACCGGGCTGGTGCCTGGAGTGTTCCTTATTTGAAAGATTATTATGATGGCATATATGTGATTAACATTCATGAAGATTCTTTTTTGTATAGGGATATTGAAAGCATTGTGGAAGAATACAGAATTTCAGAAGTGCTGTGGGTACAAAATGCAATGGAACTGGGAAAAAAGGGTTATTATAAGGCGTTGTCGTTTTAGAAAGCTGGGAGAAGAGTATGGAAGTCAAAACGCGAAAAGAATTAAAATATGTCATAACGATAGAAGAATTTATGCGAATGCAGACTAAGCTGAAACTTCTTATGACGGCGGATACACATGGAGTCAATGGAGAATATCTGGTGCGCTCCCAGTATTTTGATTCCTTAAATGATAGGGATTTGCAGGATAATCTGGAAGGCGTAATGGAAAAAAGAAAAATCAGGGTGAGAATGTATTCTCATGGCATAACAGGTGCTAAGCTGGAATATAAATGTAAAAGTGGGGCAGAAGGGAGGAAATATTCCATTCCACTATCTAAGGAAGAAGTTTTGCTTATGGAACAACATGAATATGATTTCTTATTGGAGAGAAAAGAAGAATTGGCCGGATGGCTTTATACTAAAATGACAGAGCAGCTATATCGGCCGAAAACAATTATTGAATATGACAGGGTTATTATAAGGCGTTGTCGTTTTAGAAAGCTGGGAGAAGAGTATGGAAGTCAAAACGCGAAAAGAATTAAAATATGTCATAACGATAGAAGAATTTATGCGAATGCAGACTAAGCTGAAACTTCTTATGACGGCGGATACACATGGAGTCAATGGAGAATATCTGGTGCGCTCCCAGTATTTTGATTCCTTAAATGATAGGGATTTGCAGGATAATCTGGAAGGCGTAATGGAAAAAAGAAAAATCAGGGTGAGAATGTATTCTCATGGCATAACAGGTGCTAAGCTGGAATATAAATGTAAAAGTGGGGCAGAAGGGAGGAAATATTCCATTCCACTATCTAAGGAAGAAGTTTTGCTTATGGAACAACATGAATATGATTTCTTATTGGAGAGAAAAGAAGAATTGGCCGGATGGCTTTATACTAAAATGACAGAGCAGCTATATCGGCCGAAAACAATTATTGAATATGACAGGGTGGCATATCTGTACCCTGCAAGTGATGTAAGAGTTACTTTTGATAAAAACTTAAGAGCCAGTGTTTGTCCATTGGGAATTTGTGAAGAATCTTCCTTTGTGATTCCTTTAATGTCACCGGAGGAAGGAATTTTAGAAGTAAAATATCACGATTTTTTTCCCCATGCTTTAAAAGTGATTTTTAAGGAATTGGATCAGCAAAGCCAGGCTTATAGTAAGTATACGGATTCCAGATTACATTTTTTTATATAAAAGGAGTTTGAAATATATGAGAGAGTTTATTTTAGAGAATCTTGCAGGAAATGAGAGTATGGATGTTGTGATCGTTTTATTAAATAATGTGGTAGCTTTGGCAGCAGCATTTTTTATTATGTTTGTTTACAAAATTACCTATTCCGGTGCGGCATACAGCAAAAAATTCAATGTCTCTTTGGGAGCAATTGCCATCACAACTACTATGATTATGGGAATTATCAGTAATAATATTGCCTTATCTCTTGGTATGGTAGGGGCTCTTTCCATTATCCGTTTTCGTACTGCCATAAAAGATGTGCGGGATGCTGCTTTCATTTTTTGGGCCATAGCTGTAGGGATTGGATGCGGTGTGGCACAGTATCTTCTTGTGGGGATAGGAAGTGTGTTCCTGTTAGGATTTATGCTGTTAACAAAACAATCAGTGTCTTCCGGCTGGCAGCTTTTGATTGTACAGTCGGCTTTGGAAGCACAAAACAACATTGAGGCGGCGGTGGAAAATCACTTTGAAGGCAAAGCACATCAGACCATAAAAAATGCTTCCTGTGAAACTTGTGAGATGGTATATAAAGTGGCGGAGAATGTAGTTCGAAAAGCGGATAAGAAACAAATGATAGATATAGTACAATGTTTATTAAAAATAGAAGGAGTCATGAGAGTAAATATGGTAGAGCAGCAGGATGATATTTCCAGATAAGATGAGAGAAAGCATAACAAATTGAGTGAGGAAGATTATGAAAAAATTTCTGATATGTACAAGTATGATTTGTTTCTTTCTTGGAATTGTTTTTACGGCACAAGGTTATAAGATACCTTTGGTGGAAACTGTGGTTTTAGCAAAGGAAGAACAGGAAAAAATTTATAATTGGAAAGAACCCAGGGAAGAATATCTTAAGTATTATGAACTGGGAGTTTTCGAAACCGATTTTCCGGTTTTGTATATAAATACAAAGGGGAAGAACATTGAAAAAGATAATAAAATATGGGCTTCTCTTGCCGTATCAGAAGCTTCTTCTAATGGAGAAAAAAGAAGTATTATGGAAATGCCGGATTATGAAGCGGCAATCATGGTTAATTACCGGGGAGCTTCCTCCTATTTGCAATTTGATAAGAAACAGTATCGGATAAAGTTTGTGAAAGAAGAAGGAAGCAGTCAGTCTAAAAATTACGAATTTTTAGGCATGGGAGCAAATAGTGAGTGGGTATTAAACGGACCGTTCTTAGATAGAACCCTGCTTAGAAACTGTCTGGTCTATGGACTGGGCAGAGAAATTTTTGAATGGGCACCGGATTGTCGTTATGTGGAACTGTTTGTAAATGGAGAATACATGGGAGTATATCTGGCAGTAGAACCGGTTACCAATGGGGAAAGCCGTCTGCGTCTGTCCGATTTTGGTTTGATGAGTGGGGAAACGGCATATATTGTAAAGCGGGATAGAGTGGATACAGAAGAGAACCCTTTAAATGTATATGGATATTATGAGGGAAAGACTGTAAATGCATTATATATAGATTATCCCACAAAGAAGAATCTGACCAAAAAGCAAAGAGAATGGATTTCCAATGATGTCAGCCGGTTTGAAGAAGTATTATATAGCGATAATTTTGCTGACCCGAAAAAGGGATATGCCGGATATCTGGATGTAGACAATTTTGTGGATTATTACATTTTAAATGAAGTAGTTATGAATAACGATGCCGGAAATCTTTCTACCTATATATATAAGGAACTGGGAGGAAAACTAAAGCTGGCAATCTGGGATTATAATAACTGTTACGATAATTATCAGTGGTTTGCACAGGATTATACTACTTTTTTTCTGCAAAATAATGCATGGTTTTCCAGACTGCTTCAGGACAGAGGATTTGTAGAAAAAGTCGTAGACAGATACAAAGAATTAAGAGAAAAAACATTAACCAAAGAGCATATGTATCAAATGATAGATACTTATGTGGAAGAACTGGGGGAGGCAAAGACGCGAAATTTTGCAATTTGGGGATATACTTTTCGTGATTCTCTTTTATCTTCCAAGAATGAATTACATGTGGACCCGACAAATTATGAGGAAGCAGTGGAACTATTGAAAACATCCATTCATGTAAGATTTCTTTTCTTGGATGAACATATTACGGATTTGTATCAGGGATGCGTTAACTGAAATTAGTGGATTCTTAAGAGACTCTTGGAAAAAGCTAAGGTTATGGCAGGCGGAAGCTGTGTAACCCAAAAAACAGATGATAAAGCAGAAGAGTCATTTGTTAAAGAAATCTCCAAAATAAAAATGTGCGAAAGTGGGAATCCTTATGAAAGTAATGAGTGTATTTGGAACAAGACCGGAAGCGGTGAAGATGTGTCCGTTAGTAAAGCAGTTGGAGAAAACAAAAGGAATAGAAAGTGTGGTCTGCCTTACAGGGCAGCATCGTGAAATGCTAAAACAGGTCATTGATATTTTCGATATCAGAGTACATTATAATTTAGATATTATGCAGACGAAGCAAACTCTGACCACCATAACCATGTCTGTACTGATAAAGATGGAAGAGGTATTAAGGAAAGAAAAACCGGATATGGTTTTGGTACACGGAGATACCAGTACCTCTTTTGCGGCGGCATTAGCAGCCTTTTATCAGAAAATTCCGGTAGGGCATGTAGAAGCAGGACTTAGAACCTTTGATAAGTATTCTCCTTTTCCGGAAGAAATGAACCGCAGTCTGACAGGACGCATGGCAGAGCTTCATTTTGCACCTACAGAAAACAACAGATGCAATCTGGAAAAGGAAGGTATTTTAAAGAATATTTTCGTAACAGGGAATACGGTAATAGATGCTTTTGCCACCACCGTAAAGGAATCATATGAATATAAAGAGGAAACACTAAAGAAGCTTAATCCTGAGAAGAAAAAGTGTATTCTCCTGACGGCACACAGAAGAGAAAATTTAGGACAGCCGTTAGAAAATATTTGTTGTGCGGTAAAACAAATCGTACAGAAATATCCTGATGTGGAGGTAATATATCCGGTACATATGAATCCGGTGGTAAGAAATACAGCGGAATCTATCTTAGGGGATTTGAAGCAGGTACATCTGATAAAACCATTGGATGTAGAAGATATGCATAATTTGATGGCACGAAGCTTTCTTGTGATGACAGATTCCGGCGGCTTACAGGAAGAAGCTCCGGCCTTTGGAGTGCCTGTTTTAGTACTTAGAACCGAAACAGAGCGACCGGAAGCAGTAGAGGCAGGAACGGTAAAAGTAGCAGGAATAGAAAAGAATAGGATATTTGAAAATGCAAGAGAGCTTCTTACCAATCAGGAAATGTATCAAAAAATGGCAAGGGCTGTAAATCCTTATGGTGACGGTCATGCCAGTGAAAGAATCGTAAATATTTTAGTGGAATGGTGGGAGAAACAAAACAGCAGAAAGCTGCTTTGCAGCTTTCTGTATAGTGGATATCACAGGTGCTTGCCAATATCCATAATATGATTAGAACAATATCGTTGACAGAATAGGCAAGTGCAAAGTAAGGACATCTTCGGAAAGTCAGATATATTTTTTGTAGTGGATGTTGCGTATTAAGATAAATTTTGATAAGCTGACAAGAAAAGCACGGTTATGCTTCTTTCTGTATCTTATCAGAAATATAGGAAGATTAAAAAAGAAATACTATGGAAATCGAAAAGAGGAAAAAAGAAATGACAGAAAAAGAAAAGATGATTTGCGGGAAGTTATATGATGCAAATTATGACAAGGAATTAGAAGCTGAAAGATTGAAATGCAAATCCCTTTGCCAGGAGTATAATCATCTTCCCATAAAAGAAACAGAAAAACGAAAGGAAATGTTGAAAAAGATTTTTGGAAAAACAGGAGAAAAGATTTGGATTGAACCGGATTTCTGGTGTGATTATGGGTACCGTATTGAGGCAGGTGAAAATTTTTATGCCAATCATGGGCTTGTTCTTTTAGATGCAGGGGGAATTACTTTTGGTGATAACGTATTTATTGCTCCCATGTGCGGATTTCATACCTCTGGACATCCCATAGATTATGAAAGAAGAAATCAGGGACTGGAATATGCTTATCCGATCAGGGTAGGCAATAACGTATGGATTGGTGCCGGAGTACAGGTCATGCCGGGAGTTACCATAGGGGATAATGTAGTCATTGGGGGCGGAAGTGTTGTGGTAAAGGATATTCCTTCTGACAGTGTAGCGGTGGGAAATCCCTGTAGGGTCATTCGTTCTATTACTGAGTCGGATAAAATCGGTATGGAAAGAAGATAAGAATACGAGGAAGGAGAGGTCAGATTCTTTAGAAGCTTTAATTTTAGTATTTTTAGTTTTTTTTCAGATACAGATTGTCAGAAATTATAAAATTGATTATAATAAGACAAATAATTTTTGATAATGCGAAAGAGGAAAAGAATCAATGATAATTAGATGCAGGAAAAACAGCGATATCAGGCAGGTAATTCAGAAGCTGGAAAAACTGTTTGAAAAAGAAGGTCTTGATTATCCAATGCTTGAAGAAGCCCTTGTTATAGATGTAAAGTTAATGGATGCGGAGGGGTTAAGCAGTCCCCAAAATATGGATTCGGTTAATTTGGACGACATATATTTACAGAAAGAGAAATCCAGCATGGAAATGTTGGAATATTATTACAATAAAGATGTATTGACCAATTTGTATAATCGGGCAAAGTATGAAAGAGATATTGTTAAATTAGAGAAAAAGCAGTTTCACAGTTTTTCGTGTATCTATATGGATGCGGTAGGTCTGCATGAAATTAACAATCATTTGGGACATACGGCAGGTGACCGCATGTTGTGCAGTATAGCAGATGGGATTCGTAAATATTTTTCAGAGGCTTATGCTTATAGGATTGGTGGAGATGAATTTGTAATTTTTTGTTTTGATTGGGAAGAACCAAGTCTGGAAAAGGCAATTTTAGAATTGAAAAAATTGCTGGGAAAAGATGAGTATGAAGTTTCTGTGGGGATGGAAACCGGTTATGCAGGCGGCAGTATAATAGAAATCGTCAATAAAGCCGAGAATAGGATGCGGGAGAATAAAGCTGAGTTTTATCGTCAGTGTGGCGCACAGCGGCAGATGCGCAGTTTAAATTATAAATTGGAAAAAATTCTGATTGAAAATCAGGATGCAAGTCAGTTTTTAAAAGTTATTGCTGATGAATATAAAGGGGTATACATGGTCGATCCAGATAAGGATAGTTGTCGGCACATTTATGTTCCCCATATTTTCAGGCACTTTTGAAAAAATATCAGGGGTGTTATTCTAAGGCGATAGGCGAATATTGCAGGACATTGGTTAGGAAAGAAGACCAGCATCTGTTTGAAGATGTGTTTGATTATGAGTGTGTATTGGAACAGCTTAAGCAGGGCAAACAAATTTCCTTTACCTATCAGAAAACAGATGGAAGTACCATTCATTTGCAGATTACTGTTTATAATCAGAATTTAGCAGGCAGCAAAGAGATGTTATGGGTATTCTCTGATGGTGACAAAGTATAATAAATAAAGATAGCGGAAACTGTTTTTTTGTTTGAAAGTAACAGTTTCCGTTTTTTTGGGAATGAAAACGTAAGAAAAAAGTTGTAAAAACGTTTTGAATGTATTAAAATTAGTACATACAATTTGTTGATTACATGGATAAAGTCAGAAAATATAATGCTGTTGTCAATCAAAAGGAGGGTGCTTATGAGAGAGAAGAAGGAAAAACAGTCTTTTTTAGGAAGTATTATTGGAAGAATTGTTCTTTATGTTGCCTTATGCACGATTTTGATTATTGCAGTTACTGCGGTGATTAACAGCATGGTGTTGAAGGAGGCATTGAAAACCAGTGAGCATAATGTGTTGATTGCAGAAGCAGAGAGCACGAGTGACGTTATAGATGAATGGCTTATGGGTCAGGCAAATATAATTCGAACAATGAAAAATGCGTTGGAAAATATGGAAAAAGAGGATACCGAAACCATTATGGATTTCTTGAAACAGAATCTGGATAATAACGAAGCTGCTCTTATGTACTATTGCTGTTTTGGGTACAATGGCGGTGTTTTCCCGGCAGACCATTCCAGTCTGGATTTGGATCCTACGACAAGAAGCTGGTGGCAGGATGCCATGGCAGCAGGAGATTTGATATATACTTCTCCTTATACCGATTTTGCAACTGGAAAGATGATATTATCCATAGCCCTTCCCTGTAAAATTAGTGGAGAACAGGCTGTTGTTCTTGCAGATATCACAATTGATAATTTGATAGAAATTGTAAAAAACATGAGTACAGATGAAAGCATACAGACTTTTTTACTGGCAGAAGATGACAGTGTAATTACACATGAAAATCAGAATTTTTTGCCAAAGGAAGAAGGAAATACCGTATTAAGTGATGTGTTAAAGATTGAGTTAAATAAAGCAGATGTTTCTGAATTTACGGATTATGACGGAAAGCAGAAATACAGTATTGTCAGAACGGTAGATAGTACCGGCTGGAAGTTAGGAATTACACAGGATACTTCTGTAATCAATAATAAGATATACCATAATCTGATACTCCCATTGACAACGGATATTCTTTTACTTGTAGTTTCCATTATTGTGCTGAATCTGGTTGTATCTATTATGTTAAAGCCAATGAATGAATTAAAAAAATTTATAAAAGAACAGGTGATAGGAAGCAAAAATTGTAAATTCGAAAAATCAGAAGTAAAGGAGATAGAATACTTAATAGAAGAATTGGAAAAACGTGTGATTTCAACGATTCGTGAGACACAGCAGGAGACCGTACATATTCGGGATATGGTATCAGCGACAAATGAACATGTATCCAAAATGAATGGAAATATTACAGAAATAAGTGCGATTATGGAGGAAACCGGAGCAAATGTGACAATGCAGACACAGAGTATTGATGAGATAGACAATACTTGTAAAAATGTAACGGTTGCCATTGACGAGTTTGCAGAAAGTACACAGACAATAGCAGAAAGGGCAAAAGAAATCATTGTAAGAGTTGAACAGATGGTTCCGGAGGTATTGGAAGATAAAGAAAATGCAATGAAAGTCACCAAAGAAAGCAGGGAAGCACTTAAGAAAGCCATTGAAGAAACAAAGATTATTGGTCAGATAGTTGAAGTTTCCAAAGCAATTAGTGATATTGCAGGACAGACAAATCTGCTTTCTCTGAATGCTTCCATCGAAGCTGCACGGGCAGGAACGGCAGGAAAAGGCTTCGCAGTTGTTGCAGAAGAGATTAAGAAACTAAGTGAAACGACAGGGAGTGAAATAGAAAAAGTAAATACACTGACAGAAAAGGTATTAATAAGTGTGGAAGCGCTTTCAAGAGCAAGCAATCAGATTATTACATTTCTGGATGAAGTGGTATTGAAAGATTATGATACTTTGGAAACCCTGGCAGATAATTATAAAGAAGATGCAGCATATTATGCAAATGTCAGCAATGCTTTAAACGACAATACAATCCGGTTGAAAGGTTCCATTGCAAATATCAGTGAGATTTTGGAAACCATTGATTCTTCCCAGAAAGAATTGGATGTTGGAGTACAGTCTGTAAATGGCAATTTGCAGGAAATCACATATGCAAGTGAAACGGTTTCCGAAGAAATGCAGAGTGTTTTTCAAAGTCTGTCTTCTTTACAGACAACAATACAGCAGTTTCAATTATAGGAAGTTCAGAGTAAGATAAAGATTTGTCTTAAAAATTTAAAGGCTAAATAAGATAGGTAATAAGGAGGATAAGAAAATGGATGAAAACATGAGGAAGAGAAATGAGCTTTTGGCACAAACGGTAATAAAAGGATTAGAGTCACGTAATATGACCGGATATTATGCCGGAGATAAGCAAGAAGCCTTAAAAAGGGTAGTTGAATTAATGGATGAGGGCAGCAGCATAGCTATGGGCGGATGCACGAGTGCCAAAGAAATCGGATTAATGGAACTTTTGGAATCTGAAAAGTATACCTACATAGACCGCAGTAAATTAGAGCCTCGTGAGGGATTATTGGCATCTTATGATGCAGATGTTTTTATCTCCAGTGCCAATGCCGTTACCAGCGATGGGATTCTTGTGAATATAGATGGAAATGCCAATCGGGTATCCTGCATTGCACAAGGACCAAAGAAGGTTATATTCATTGTGGGTATGAATAAGGTATGTGACGATTTGGATGGAGCCATGAAACGTGCCAGAAATGTAGCAGCTGTTGCCAATGCACAAAGATTTGATGTGCATACACCATGCAAAGAGACCGGAAAATGTTTTGACTGTAAATCTCCGGATACTATCTGCTGCCAGTTTTTAATTACACGTTTTTCAAGACATGCAGGAAGAATCCATGTGATTTTAGTGAATGATTCTTTGGGATTCTAAAAGGAAAGAAAAGAAAGAGCAGTATCTGCTATCGATACAGATGTTTTGTACCGGAATATACAAAGCGGCTGTAAGGCAGGTACTGTTTTTTTTTGTATAATGGAAAAACAGAAGGAAAAGAAGAATGAAAATTTTACATAAATTTCACATAACTTGTATTTTTGATTTTACATGAGAAGCATAAAATCATATTTGTAACAAACAAAAGCAAGAAATGAAAGAAAGGAATGTGAAATTTTATGAAAAAGATAATAACAGTTATGATTGTGACAGCTTGTATGACTGCAATGCTTACAGGCTGTGGAAGTAAAGAAAAGGCAAGTGTATCTACAGATGGTTCTACTTCCATGGAAAAAGTAATCGGTGCTCTTGGAGAAGCATTTCAGGAAGAAACAGGAATTGGTTTCACTTATAATCCCACCGGTTCAGGAAGTGGTATTAAGGCAGTGGCAGAAGGACGTTGTGATATCGGATTATCTTCCAGAGAATTAAAAGAAGAAGAAAAAGCTTCCGGTCTGACAGGAACAGTTCTGGCATACGACGGAATTGCCATGATTGTCAATCCTCAAAATCCTGTAGAGGATTTAAGTCTGGAGACCATTGCAAAGATATACACAGGTGAGATTACTAACTGGTCAGAAGTAGGTGGAAATGACCGTGAAATTGTTTTAATCGGCAGAGAAGCCGGAAGCGGAACTCGTGATGGGTTTGAAGCAATTACAGGAACAGAAGATGTCTGTAATTATCGTCAGGAACTGACTTCTACAGGAGATGTGATTACTACCGTTTCTCAGAATCCTGATGCTATCGGATATGCTTCCTGTGCTTCTGTAAAGGATAGTGTAAAGGCTTTGAGCATAAATGGGATTGCAGCAACCGAAGATACCATAAAGAATGGAAGTTATGTGGTACAGCGTCCATTTATTCTGGTGACGGAAAGCGGAAAAGAGACAAGTGAAGCGGCGAAGAAGTTCATGGATTATGTTACTTCAGAGGATGCAAGAGAGATTATTTCAGAAGCAGGAGTGGTTTCTGCAAATTAAAAATACGGCGATGTCTGGGGTAAGACAAGGCATCGCTGTTTTGTCATGAGGGTACATCAATGAAAAAGAAGCAATATATAGAAAAGGCAATTCATGGAGTATTTTTACTTCTTGGATTCATTACGGTGGGAGCGGTACTTCTGATTACCATTTATCTGGTAATATCCGGCTTACCTGCGATTATTCAGTTGGGATTAAAAGAGTTTTTATTTGGAAAGGAATGGGCTTCTACAGCAGCAGAACCGAAATTTGGAATTTGGATGTTTATCTTAACAAGTATATATGGGACTGCCGGTGCCATTATATTAGGAGTTCCGGTGGGCTTTATGACTGCCGTGTATCTTTCCAAAATAGCCTCCCCTAAGGTAAAAGGGGTGATGCAATCTGCAGTCAGTCTGTTGGCCGGGATTCCTTCTGTGGTATATGGTCTGGTGGGAATGCTGGTACTGGTTCCGGCTATTCGCAATGTGTTTCAGATTCCTGACGGAGCCAGTCTTTTGGCAGCAATTATTGTGTTGGCAGTTATGATTTTGCCATCCATTATTAAAATGTCCGTAACTGCATTGGATGCCGTTCCTAAGGAATATGAGGATGCGTCCCTTGCGCTGGGAGCCACTTCCATTGAAACTTATTTCCGGGTTTCGGTTCCGGCTGCCAAAAGCGGAATCGCGGCAGCGGTTATTTTAGGGGTAGGACGTGCGATAGGAGAAGCCATGGCGGTTATGATGGTAGCGGGAAATGTCCCCAATATGCCGGATTCTTTGTTTCAGAGTGTGCGGTTTTTGACCACAGCTGTGTCCAGTGAAATGTCTTATTCCAGTGGATTACAGAGACAGGCATTATTTTCCATAGCACTGGTGTTGTACTTGTTTATTATGTTGATTAATGGAGCGCTGAATTTCTTTTTGAAGCGGGAAAAGGAGTAGGATATGGTAGAAAAGGGTCTGTCTGTAAAACGAAAAAGATATGAAATTTTAATGAAAACAGGGATGCTTTTGTCCGTTACTCTGACGGCGGCACTGGTGCTTTTTCTTGTAATCTATGTCTTTGTAAAGGGAATCCCAAACATTACGTTAAAACTGCTTGTTACAAAACCCAGCTATCTGACGGAAGAAATTGGAATTTTGCCGGATATTCTAAATACTTTGTATCTTATGGGGGCAACTCTGATTCTGGTGCTTCCTTTGGGAGTAGGAGCTGCCATATATCTGACAGAGTATGCTTCAAACCGAAAAATGGTGGATGTAATAGAATATGCAGCTGAAACACTTTCGGCGATTCCCTCTATAATTTATGGTCTGGTGGGAATGCTGCTTTTTTCCAATCAGATGGGAACCTGTCTTATGGCAGGAGCACTTACCATGGTAATCATGAATCTGCCTACCATTATGCGAACTACACAGGAAAGCTTGAAAACAGTACCGGCGGGATATCGTGAAGGTGCATTTGGATTGGGAGCAGGAAAGTGGAGAGTCATTCGTACTGTAGTGTTGCCGGGATGTGTAGATGGAGTTATTACAGGCTGTATATTGGCCGTAGGCCGTATCCTGGGAGAGTCTGCAGCATTACTTTTTACCGCCGGTTTTGCACATGCAGTAAATGGAGTGGTGGAAGGACTGGCATCCCCCGGGGCTACATTGACGGTGGCATTGTATGTATATGCCAAAGAGCAGGGAGAATTTGGAGTGGCCTTTGCCATTGCTGCTATTTTAATGATATTGACTATATTGATTAATTATGCAGCGGTATTTGTACAGAAGTATTTTGCAAAAAGGAGAAGCTTATGAGAAATATTATTTCCGTAAAAGATATGTGCCTTTGGTATGGAGAACATCAGGCATTAAAGGATGTAAATATTGAAATTTATGATAAAAGCATTACTGCTTTTATCGGTCCTTCCGGTTGTGGAAAATCTACGTTTCTGAAAACATTGAATCGTATGAACGACCTTATTGACGGAGTAAGGATTACCGGAGATATTCGTTATGAGGGAAGAGATATTTATGGGAAAGAAGTGGATGTAAATCATTTGAGAAAGGAAATTGGTATGGTATTTCAAAAACCAAATCCCTTTCCCATGAGTATCTATGATAACGTAGCATATGGTCCCCGTACTCATGGAATTACCAATAAAATGCAGTTGGATGAAATTGTAGAACAGGCTTTGCGGGATGCCGCAATCTGGGAGGAAGTGAAAGACCGTTTGAAAAAGAATGCTCTGGGGATGTCAGGAGGACAGCAGCAGCGACTTTGCATTGCAAGAGCTTTAGCAGTGCAGCCTAAAGTGCTGTTAATGGATGAACCTACCTCTGCATTGGATCCTATTTCCACATCCCGAATTGAAGAGCTGGTGATGGAGTTAAAAGAGCAATATACCATAGTGATGGTTACACACAATATGCAGCAGGCCGCCAGAGTGTCAGATTATACTGCATTTTTCCTTTTGGGGGAATTAGTAGAATTTGGAAAGACCGATGATATTTTTTCGAATCCGGTAGAAAAACGTACGGAAGATTATATTACCGGAAGATTCGGATAAGAGAAGGGAGACACTATGAGAAACCGATTTGAGGAAGAACTTTTTGAACTAAACAGAGAAATCATTGAAATGGGAGCATTGTGCGAGGAAGCCATTGCCAAAACGGCAAAGGCATTAAGCATGGGAAATGTTAAATTGGCAGAAAGTATCAAAGCAGAGGGAGTCTCTATAGACCGTTTGGAGAGGGAGATTGAAAGCCGATGCATGAAGCTTCTTTTACATCAGCAGCCGGTTGCCGGAGATCTTAGATTTATTTATGCGGCTTTGAAAATGATTACCGATATGGAACGGATTGGTGATCAGGCAGAAGATATTGCGGAAATTATCACTTTTCTAAATGGGAGAATAAGCAAAGAGGCAGGGCTGCTTGATAAGATGGCTAAGGAAACTATGGAAATGGTAACAGAAAGTGTAGATGCTTTTGTAAAGAAAGAGGTTTCGCTTGCTGAAAAAGTAATCCGACAGGATGACGTGGTAGACCACTATTTTTCTGAAATAAAAGATGCTATAATCTGTTTGATTGCAGAAAATGTAACACAGGGAGAATATGCACTGGATCTTTTGATGATAGCAAAATATTTCGAACGCATTGGAGATCATGCTACTAATATTGCAGAACAGGTGATTTACCTTGCAGGCAGATAGAATCCCAAGAAGGAGGTCTTTGTATGATATGGTGTGTAGAGGATGATGCCGGCATCCGGGAAATTGAAATTTATGCCTTAAATTCGGCAGGATTTGAAACCAGGGGTTTTGAAGAGGGAAACACACTTTGGGAAGCACTGGAGAAAGAAAAACCGGAATTGCTTCTTTTGGATGTTATGCTTCCGGGAATGGACGGCATTGAAATTTTAACAAAGATGAAGGAATCTGTGGAATATGAAAAGATTCCTGTCATTCTGGCTACTGCCAAAGGGGAAGAATATGACAGAATCAAAGGACTGGATTTAGGAGCAGATGATTATATTGTAAAGCCATTTAGTGTGTTGGAAATGGTGTCAAGAGTAAAGGCTGTATTACGGCGGAGTCAGAAAGAGCCGGCGGCTAAGGTATTAAAAATGGGAGAGCTGGTTGTAAATTTGGAAGAGCGGACAGTGTTTGCTGGTGGTGAAAGAGTGCAGCTTACATATAAAGAATTTGAACTGCTCTGTTTATTTTTATCCCGCCCCGGAATGGTGTATACCAGAGAACAGCTTTTTTCCCAGATATGGAAGTCTGACTATATGGAAGATTCCCGAACCTTGGATTCTCATATCCGTTCTCTTCGCCATAAACTGAAAGAGTACGGAAAAAGGATTGAAACAGTAAGAAATGTAGGGTACCGAATGGAGGTTTTCTATGAGAAATAAAATCTTAAGAGCCATTCTTGGTGTGGCAGCTGTCGTATTAATGGCAAGTATGCTTTTGATTACCAGTGTGTTATATCATTATTTTGGAAATTTACAGCAACAGCAGTTAAAGGATGAACTGCATCTGGCAGCAGAAGGAACCAATATGCTTGGGGAGGCTTATCTTAAGGACTTGGAAGATGCTAATTATCGTCTTACTTTAGTTGCGGCAGATGGAAAAGTATTATTTGATAATCAGGTAGAAATTAAGGAGATGGAAAATCATGGCCAAAGAGAGGAAATTCAGGAGGCCTTGGCAAATGGTGTGGGAAGCAGCAGGCGTTATTCTACTACATTGACCAGACAGAATCTTTACGAAGCAGTCAGACTTAAGGATGGAAGTGTGCTTCGTATTTCGGAAAGCAGGGCTACGGTGGTAGCACTGGTATGGGGAATGCTGCAGCCGGTATTCTTTATTGTTCTGGCAGCAATCCTTTTGTCTGTGTGGTTGTCCGATAAAATGGCAAGAAGAATTGTGGAGCCTTTAAACAGACTGAATCTGGACCAGCCGTTGGAGAATGATGCCTACGAAGAACTTTCCCCTCTGCTTCGCCGTATGCATGCACAACAGCAGGAAATTCAAAGGCAGATGCAGGTTTTAAAGCAAAAGCAGGAGGAATTTGAACAAATTACGGGAAATATGAAGGAAACACTGGTCCTGCTTGATAATACAGGAAGAGTTGTCAGTATGAATCCGGCAGCCAAGCTTTGGTTTGATACGAAAACCGGAGAAGGGGAAGATTTTTTGATGATTGACCGGAAGCAGAATGTGCAGAAGGCAATCCTGGAAGCAAAGCAGAAAGGGATGGCTGCCTTTCACGAAGAAAGAAATGGACGGGAATATCAGTTTGAGGTCAGTTGCATTGAAGCAGATGGAAAAATATTTGGTATTGTGATTTTAGGCTTTGATATTACAGAACAGAGAAATGCAGAAAAAAATCGTCGTGAGTTTACGGCTAATGTATCTCATGAACTGAAAACGCCACTTCAGTCGATTATAGGTTCTGCAGAACTTTTGGAACATGGAATTGTAAAACAAGAAGATATCCCCCGATTTGTAGAACGAATCCGCAAGGAAGCAGCAGCAATGGTGGTTCTGATAGAGGATATTATTCGTCTTTCCCAACTGGATGAAGGGGCGGATATGCCAAGAGAAGAAGTATCTTTGTTAGAGCTGGCAGAAGAGGTTTGTGAAACACTTCAGGAGGCAGCAGAGAAAAAAGAGGTGACCTTTAAAGTAGAGGGAGATAAGGGAATGATAAATGGTGTTCCCGGGCTTTTGTATGAAATTGTGTATAATTTGTGTGATAATGCTATTAAATATAATCGCAGGAAGGGAAGTGTAACCGCAGCAATAGAAGAAAAGGCAGAAGGGGTCTGTCTGAGGGTATCAGATACCGGAATTGGCATAGAACCTCAGGAACAGGAAAAAGTATTTGAACGTTTTTATCGTGTAGATAAGAGTCATTCAAAACAGTCTGGAGGTACAGGACTGGGATTATCTATTGTAAAACATGCAGTACAGTATCATCAGGGAAACATAAGTGTAAAAAGTGAGAAAAATAAAGGAACGGAAATTTCCATTTTATTTAAAGGAATAAATTAGACTTTTCTTAAGTTTTATGATATATTTGATGAATATTACGGACAAAAGAGAAAACTAGTGTCTGGTTTCAAAAAAGAACTTATGAGGAGAGTCAAAATGGAAAAACAAAATGCAGATATGAAAAATATTTACAGATTAGATGGGAAGGTTCCTGTGACAAAAGCCGTTCCCTTTGGATTGCAGCATGTATTGGCTATGTTTGTTGCCAATATTGCTCCAATCATTATTGTAGCAGGGGCATGTGGTTTGGAGACAAATCAGACTGCCAGTCTGATTCAGACAGCTATGATTGCAGCCGGAATAGGTTCTATGGTTCAGCTTTATCCGCTGGGAAAGATTGGTTCCGGGCTTCCGATAGTAATGGGAATCAGTTTTACTTTTGTATCCGTATTTTGTTTTGTTGGTCCAACCTATGGTTATGGTGCCATTATCGGTGCGGTAATGGTAGGAGGTGTTATTGAAGGAATTTTAGGATTATTTGCAAAATATTGGATAAAGTTAATTTCTCCAATTGTGTCTGCTTCTGTGGTAACGGCCATTGGTTTTTCTCTGTTATCGGTAGGTGCGTCTTCTTTTGGCGGCGGCTCCGGTGCTGCAGATTTTGGGTCAGCAAAAAATTTAATCTTGGGAACCATAACTTTGATTTGCTGTATTGTGTTTAATATATTTGCCAAAGCTTACTGGAAACAGTTATCTGTTTTATTTGGTCTGGTAGTAGGTTATATTGTGGCAATTTTTATGGGAATGGTAGATTTTTCGGGAATATTAGAAGCAGGAATCTTTTCGTTACCTCAAATTTTACCGGTAACCCCTGTTTTTAATCTGGGAGCAATCATATCTATTGTTGTGATTTTTTTGGTATCAGCCACAGAGACCATTGGAGATACTTCTGCATTGGCTTCTTCCGGTTTAAATAGAGAGGCCACTACAAAAGAAATTTCAGGCTCTTTGGCTGCGGATGGATTTGTCAGTGCATTGTCAGGAGTATTTGGATGTCTTCCGATTACTTCATTCAGTCAGAATGTAGGACTTGTTTCCATGACAAAGGTGGTAAACCGTTTTACGATTTTTACCGGATGTGTGATTATGGTTTTGGCAGGATTTTTTCCTGTTTTTGGAGCCTTTCTTGCTACACTTCCGGATGCTGTTTTAGGCGGATGCACTCTGATGATGTTTGGAAATATCGTAATCAGTGGTTTACAGATGATTGCCAAATGTGGTTTTTCACAAAAGAACATTACGGTTGCGGCATTGTCTCTAAGTATTGGTCTGGGATTTACACAGGTTCCTGAGATATTCGCCATTTTTCCTCAGATTGTACAAAATGTATTTGCAGAAAATTGTGTGGCAGTTGTATTTTTAGTGGCGATTGTTTTAAATCTGGTATTGCCGAAAAATATGGAAACCACCATGGAACATTAAAAAGTGCTATGGATTTATAGTGGATGTTTGAAAAGATGCAGGTCTTAGGAGAGATTTGCATCCTTTTTATTGTAAAAAAAAGAGGGATTTAGTATAATAAGAAAAATTTTGAAAGAAGTGATGGATAATATGATACAGATAGAAAATTTAACTTATGAATTTCCAACCAAAGATTTATATAAGGATGTTTCCTTTTCTATTGAAAGCGGAAAGCATTGTGCGCTGATTGGCAGTAATGGAACAGGTAAAACCACGTTGGTGGATATGATACTTGAACCGGAGAAGTATTTGTATGAAGGAAAAATCATACGAAGTGAGGAATGCAGATTCGGCTATGTAAATCAGTTTTCCATGAAGGAAAAGGATACCCAAAAGACGGTATATGAGTTTTTAAGTGAAAAATTTGTAGAAAATCAGGAAGAAACAGCCCGTGTCTGTGAAGAAATGGCAGAGAGTGAGAATCTGGAAGAAGTATTCGAGCATTATCAGGAATTATTAGACCGGTTTCAGGCCATGGATGGAGATAACTATGACAGCAACATAAAAAAACAGTTGTATCTGATAGGTATGCAGCAGCAGGAAACCACAGGAATTTCTAAACTTAGCGGGGGAGAGTATAAACTGTTACAGGTGATGAAGGAAATGCTTTTAAAACCCAATTTACTTGTAATGGATGAACCGGATGTTTTTCTGGATTTTGAAAATATTAATAATCTGTGTCGTCTGATAAATACTTATCAGGGGACCTTGCTTGTAATTACTCACAATCGTTATCTGTTAAATCACTGTTTTGATAAAATATTACACTTGGAAAATGGGAAAATACAGGAATTTGATGGTAATTATACGCAATATAATCTTGCATTGATTCAGAAAAAAATCGAATTGCAGGAATTAGCAAAAGCAGATAAGGATGAAATTGAAAGAACGGAGAAAATGGTGGATCGCATGTGTAAGGATGCCACAAAAGCAGACATTGCTTCCTTGGGAAGAGCTTTGCATGCAAAAGTTACTCATCTTGAGCGATTGCGTACCAGAGCCATTCAGGCGCCTTTTGTAGAAATAAGACAGCCAAAGATTACCTTGCCGGATGTGGAGCCGGCGGAAGAGAAAACAGTGCTTCAGATTTTAGGATACAAGGCTGCTTTTCAGGAAACACTTTTGGAAAATGTGAATTTAGAATTAAAGGCAGGAGAAAAGGTAGCTATTGTAGGATATAACGGAACAGGGAAAACCACATTACTGCGAGATATCTATCAAAATAAATCGGAGGCAATTACATTTGGGGAAGGGGTAATCATCGGATTTTTATCTCAGCTTCATGGAGAAATGCTTCGGGAAGAAAATACGGTTTATGAAGAAATGGAAGAAGCCGGACTGAAAACCCAAAAAGAGATACAGGAATACTTAAAAGAGTACTGTTTCGAAAAGGAAACACTGACACAGAAAATCGGTCAGCTTTCCGGTGGGGAGAAGAATCTCCTTCAATTGGCAAAGATAGCATTAAGCAATGCGAATGTCTTGTTGTTGGATGAGCCTACCAGTCATCTGGATACGTATTCACAGATAGCATTAGAAAATGCATTAAAAGAGTATAAAGGTGCAGTATTCATGGTATCCCATGATTTTTATCATATTGTGAATGTGGCAGATTTTGTGGTATTTGTGGAAGATAAGACTTTGCGAAAGATGCGGATTCGTACTTTTCGTAAAATGATGTATGAGGAACATTTCAGCAAAGAGTATCTGGAAATGGAGCAGAAGAAAAAGGAACTGGAAACAAGGATTGCATCTTGTCTGAAAGAAGAGGATATAGAGACAGCAAAAGGATTATGTGAAAAATTGGAAGAAGTAGTTCTTCAAATGGAGAAAGTATCGGATGTAAAAATAAAATAATCCTAAAATAATTATAAAGAGCATTGACAAAATAAAAAGAATGTGGGAACATACATTGGAAAGATAAAATGCTCGTGAGGGAGTAGCAAGCGCATATTGCGGAGTAAGTCAACATCATGATTGAGGATTCAATCTGGCTTGCTTTAAAATGCCAGACTCATGTATATCATAGGTTATACGTGGGTTATAATAAATATAATCAGATTTAAAACTTGGGTATAACGTATGTTATACCTTTTTTTATAGCATAATTTTCATCATATAAATATTGCTGTGTTTTTCTTGTTAAGAAGAATGAAAGGAGAATTTTGTCTGGAAACGTATAAGAACCATAGGAGGAAAAGAAAAATGAGATTTTATTGTGAAGACAAATCACAGGTTTTAAAAGCTGTAGAATCTTCAGCAGCAGGTTTAAGTGCAGAGGAAGCAGGAAAACGTCTGGAGAAGAACGGAAAAAATCGTTTGGAAGCGGCAAAAGGCAAATCTATAATTCAGAGATTTTTAGAACAGCTTGCAGACCCTATGATTATCATTCTTTTGGTGGCCGCAGTAATCAGTGGGGTTCTTGCAGTAATCGAAAATGATAGTTTTGCAGATGTGATTATTATTTTGGCGGTAGTAATAATTAATGCGGTACTTGGAGTATATCAGGAAAGTAAAGCAGAAAAAGCCATAGAAGCTTTGCAGGAAATGTCAGCAGCTACGTCTAAGGTGTTGCGGGATAAAAAAGTACAGATAATTCCCAGTGAAGATTTGGTGGTGGGAGATGTAATTTTGTTGGAAGCAGGAGATGCGGTTCCGGCAGATGCCAGAATTATTGAAAATGCCAGTTTGAAGATAGAAGAGGCAGCCTTAACCGGAGAAAGTGTTCCGGTAACCAAGTTTATTGATTTGATCAATTTAAAAGATGGGGAAAAAGATGTTCCTTTAGGAGACCGTAAAAACATGATGTACATGGGAAGCACCGTTGTTTACGGACGAGGAAAAGCGGTAATTACGGCTACAGGCATGGATACGGAAATGGGAAAAATTGCAGATGCTTTGACAAAAGCAGAAGAAGGCCAGACACCATTGCAGATGAAGCTGGCTCAGTTGTCTAAAATTTTGACCTGGTTAGTATTGGGAATCTGTATTTTAGTATTTGCCGTACAGCTAATCAGAGCGGGAAGTTTAAATTTTGAATTGATTCTGGATTCTTTTATGGTTGCGGTGTCTTTAGCAGTAGCAGCAATTCCGGAAGGGCTTGCAGCGGTAGTTACGGTTGTATTATCAATAGGCGTAACAAATATGTCGAAAAGAAATGCCATTATTCGAAAGCTGACAGCAGTAGAAACACTCGGCTGTGCACAAATTATCTGTTCTGATAAAACCGGGACATTAACTCAGAATAAAATGACGGTAGTAGATTCTTTTTGTGAAGATGAAAAACATCTTGCGACTGCCATGGCTCTTTGCAGTGATGCACAAATGGACGAAGAAGGGAATGTAACCGGAGAACCGACAGAGGCAGCATTGGTAGTATGGGCAGATAAATTAGAATTAAAAAAATCAGAGTTAAATACTCAATTTGTACGCGTAGCGGAAGCACCTTTTGATTCCGGTCGAAAGATGATGTCTACGGTGCATAAGACGAAAGATCAAGTGATACAGTTTACCAAAGGTGCACCGGATGTTATTATCAATCAGTGTGATTTTTATCTTGAAAATGGGAATATGCTTCCCATGACGAAAGAGTATAAAGAAAAGATTCTTACTGCAAATAAAGAAATGGCAAAAAAGGCTCTTCGTGTGCTGGCATGTGCAGAAAGAGTATGGCAGGATGTGCCTGCTGATTTTGAGCCCAAAGATTTGGAACAACAGCTTTGTTTTACCGGTCTTTGCGGAATGATAGACCCGGTAAGACCGGAAGTGAAGGATGCCATTGTAGAATGTAATGGAGCCGGAATCCGCGCCATTATGATTACTGGAGACCATATTGATACGGCGGTGGCAATTGCAAAAGAATTAGGAATTATGAAAGAAGGTACTTATGCCATTACAGGTGCCGAACTAAATGAAATGGATGAGGAAAGTTTTTCAAAGGAATTTGAAAAAATATCTGTATATGCCAGAGTACAGCCAGAACATAAAACGAGGATTGTGAATGCATGGAGAAATACAGGGTACGTTACGGCAATGACCGGAGACGGTGTTAACGATGCCCCATCCATTAAATCCGCAGATATTGGTGTAGGTATGGGAATTACCGGTACTGATGTTACCAAAAATGTAGCAGATATGGTATTGACAGATGATAATTTTGCAACCATTGTAGGTGCTGTGGAAGAAGGTCGTAGAATTTACGATAACATCCGAAAAGCAATTCAGTTTTTGTTAGGTTCCAATATGAGTGAAGTGCTGAGTATTTTTGTGGCAACGTTGATGGGATTTACCATTTTGAAACCGGTACATTTGTTATGGATTAATCTGGTTACAGACTGCTTCCCGGCACTGGCACTTGGTATGGAAAAAGCAGAACCGGATATTATGAATCGAAAGCCCAGAGATGCCAAAGCCGGTATTTTTGCGGATGGTATGGGAGTTGATATTGCTTATCAGGGACTGTTAGTTACGATATTAGTTATGATTTCTTATTTTACCGGACATTATATGGAATCCGGTGCCTGGGAAATTGCCAATAGTGCGGATGGTATGACCATGGCGTTTCTGACTATGTCTATGGCAGAAATCTTTCATAGTTTTAACATGCGTTCTCAGAGAGGAAGTATTTTTAAACTGGGTTCTCAGAATAAGGTATTGCTTGGCGCGGCTGTGTTAACCTTGATTCTTACGACTTTGGTGTGTGAGATTCCATTTTTAGCATCTGCGTTTGGATTTACCAGTGTTAGTTTTATGGAATATATCATTGCCATTGTACTTGGTGTTCTTGTAATACCGGTAGTAGAATTGGTAAAGATGATACAAAGAAAAAGTAAAAAATAATAGGCTGTTATATAAAAAAGCTGCCGCATTAATTTTTAATGCGACAGCCTTTTTAACGTGATGCTTCTTTTTTCGTAATCAGCATAAGTGCAAAATATAGAGGAATACAATAGGCCAGATGATAGGCATATCTAAACTCAATGGCCACAGGTGTTGCAATCAATAAAGTGGCGATCACCGCGATTCCCGGCATCCATATCGTAAGGAAGTCGAAAAAATTCATAGGCTGCTTTAAAGAAAAGCTTCCTCTTTTACCTATGGTAAAGCCAAGGAAAAGTAAGGTTCCCCAGAATAATGAGCCCATACTCCATAAGGAACCATAGAGGGGAATGATTTCCTGAAGTTTGATTAAAATTTCTCTTAATTTTACAATTATTTTTCCGGTCAGAAGATATTCCCGGTAAAGTCCAGTTTCATTGGCAATTATACCATCAGCTTCGGCAACTTCATAAACGGCAGAAGGAGAATAGTATCCTCTTGTCTGGGCAATGTAGGCATCCAGATACGTATCGGGATATTTAAGCCCAAGTTCGAACCATAATTTAAAGTATTCACCTTTATGGCTTAGAAAATATTCCGGCTAGTATGTGCGTACTAATTCCTTCATATTATCGGAAATGTATTCCGTATATAATTGAGGAACGGATTCCAGTTTTATGGATTGGCTAAGTAATTCTTCCTGCTTTCCAGTCAGTTCCATTCCAGTGGCAATTACCCGACCGACCTGTTGTAAAGGAATGGAAATGGATTCGATAAAGTCTGGCTGCTCTACGTTAAAATGCTCCATGACAGGTCCTTTTGTAAAGAGAACCAGGCAAAGCAAAATTAAGTGGAGAGGGTATGCCCTTTTCCATTGTCTGCGGAAGGAAATCACCAAAAATGGAAGTGTAAGAAGAAAAGCATACCAACCATTAGAACGATACAGGCACATGAAAAAACCGGATATAAAATAAAGAATACAAGAAAATAAAGTGTGTCTTCCAATTCCTGCCTTTAACAGATAAAAGAGTGCGGAAGAAAATAAAAGTACAGTTCCGGCAAACATAACATCTTTCCAAATACAAATAGCCATAACGTTGTGATAGGGCAAAAATGCATAAATTGCAAGAATTCCCAGAAGCAAAGGAAGATTCTTTGTATATTGGGAAAGCATCCATAAGAGATAGGAAATGGCAAAGGCCATAAAACATATTTGAAAAAGGGTATAAAAAACAAAAGCTCCATTGACAGTAGAACTAAATAGGCTTCCAATATGATAGAACAAGGAAATTGTCAGAGTATGAAGCCATGGATGATGATTGCTGAAGGCTTTCATTCCTAATACCTGCTCAAACTGATTGATGCTGTCTGGTGTCATAATTCCCGGATAAGAATATAACAACCAAGGAATCCTGCATAGGACGCATAAAATAAAACTAAACAGAGGAAGACAGGTTATGTATTTTCCTGTTTTGTCAGTATCTTTTAAATGAAAAGAATCCAGTTTACACATTCCATATTGAATTCCTTTTTTTAGAAGAAGAAAGAATCCAAATGCTACGGACAAAAGTATAATCAGTTGAAAAAGTTTATTATTTAAATCCGAAACAAGTTCCTTTCTGGTATCAGATAAATAAAAGCATGTAAATACAAAGGAAAGGAGGACTGCTATGATATTCTGATGCTTTCTGGTTTCTTTTTCTTGCAGGGCAAGTTCTTTTTCCAAAGAGGAAAAGAAAACCATACTTATGGCCCAAAAAAGAAAAGCCAGAACATTCATGGAATTTAGTTTTCCAATCCGCATAATCGCCAGAGCAGAAAAAAAGCTCTCCCCACCCAGTCGTAATTTGGAAACTTGTGGAGAAGAGTGATATCTATTTTTTATTTTGTTTTTGTAATTCATAATATAGTCCCTTTTTATTGGTGCCGCATTAAGAAACTTAACTTGGAAAAAGTAAATCTTAATGCGACAGCCCACAAAATTTTATTTCCTGTTATTCTACGAGAACATTGACATTATATTAGCTACCAGAATGCCGCCTCCGGTACCAATAACATATCCCATAAGAGCCATTAAAACACCTACAGGAACCAGAGCTCCGCTGTAGGCACCGGCCAGAATAGGAGCAGAAGCAGAACCACCGATGTTGGCAAGAGAAGCAACACCACAGGTAAACATATCTAATTTAAAGATTTTGGCAAAAATAACAAGAATGATACCGTGGATGGCAAGAACCATAAATCCGGCAGCAATCCAAAGAGGAGCATCTGTCAGTTCCAAAAAGCTTGCCCGGGAAGCAAGAAGCGCTACAACACAGTAAAGCATTACATTGGATAATTCCTGGGTACCGGCCATTTTTCCTACCGGTGTTACTGCACCGATTAAACCGGCCAGAGTAACGAAAAGGACGGTCCATGTGGATTTGTCCAAAAAGGAGAATGCTCCGTTTGCAAAGATACCAAAGTTTTGTCCTAAAGCAGAAACAACGAGAGACATACCTAAGAGTAAAATCAGATTGACAAAGGTAATGGGGGCATCGTTTGCTTTTGCATCTTCCTCCAGACGTTTGGAAACCTCATCCAAAGCAGAAGTATCTGCTTTTACCCATTTGTTAAATTTAGGAGCCAGATTGATAGCCCAAAGTAAGAACATAACCCAGATAGAATAGTCAATGGAGTCTACGACCAGAGCATATGCCATATCGGCTTCTCCGATATCGAAGGCAGCCTGTACGGCAATCATATTTCCGGAACCGCCCATCCAGCTTCCGCAAAGAGCACCAAGTGCTTTCCAAGCCTCAGAACCTAATTGGGTATGCAATAAAGCATAGGTAATAATAAATCCAAGGCCTATGGAAATAGAAGCCGCAAAGAAACCGCCCAGCATTTTAGGACCCAGTTTTAGGATTTTACGGATATCGCACCGAAGCAGCATGAGAAAAATCATGGCAAAAAGCAGATTATTCTTCAGAGCAGAATAGGCAGGTTTGGTAGCTTCCATATCCCAGACTCCTAAAGTACAGAAAATCATTGTTAACAGGTACAATAAAACAATCGGTGGTACAAAATCAAAAAATTTAGCTTTTGTATATTTTTGTAACCACACCAGCACTGCAGCCAGAAAAATCAGCACTGCAATATAAGTAAAACCATTTGTGATCATATTTAGATCTCCCTTCATAAATATTTGTACCATCTTTGCATCTTGCGAGATAATGTGTACAATGATACAATAATATCAAAAAATGATATACTAAGCAAGAAATGTAAGCATATTTTAGTAAAATTTTTAGTGGAAACGGAGAGAACAGCATGAAAATTACGGATGTGAAACTGGGAATGATTTCAGTTCCTTTAAGAGTCCCTTTTAAAACGGCATTAAGAAGTGTGAACAGTGTCGAGGATGTGGTAGTAGAAATTCATACTGATTGCGGCGCAATCGGTTATGGAGAAGCTCCTCCTACGGGGGTGATTACAGGAGATACTACAGGAGCGATTATCGGAGCAATTAGAGATCATATTGCAAAAACCATTATAGGAAAAGAGGTAGATGATTTTGAAAATCTGATGATAGCCGTGCAAAACTGTGTGTTGAAAAATACCAGTGCAAAAGCTGCCGTAGATATGGCACTCTGGGATTTATATGGACAGCTTTATAAAGTTCCTGTTTATAAACTTATGGGTGGTGCCAGAAAGACCATTACGACAGATATTACTATCAGTGTAAATGATCCGGATACCATGGCTCAGGATGCTATTTATGCCATGGAAAAAGGATATGAATGCCTGAAAGTGAAAGTGGGAAAAGAATCCCAGAAGGATATCGAGCGATTAGCGGCCATTCGTCAGGTGGTCCCGAAGAAGACTCTGATCAGGATTGATGCCAATCAGGGATGGACACCGAAGGAAGCGGTTCGCATTTTGAATGGTATGCAGGAAAAGGGACTGGACATTGAATTTGTGGAACAGCCTGTAAAAGGTCATGATTTGGAAGGATTAAAGTATGTAACGGAGAGGTCTTATGTTCCGGTCTTAGCAGATGAAAGTGTCTTTTCGCCGGAAGATGCTTTAAAGATTATGCAGATGAGGGCGGCAGATATGATCAATATTAAGCTGATGAAGTGCGGCGGACTTTATAATGGTTTAAAAATTGCATCTGCGGCAGAAATTTATGGTGTGGAATGTATGATTGGCTGTATGTTGGAGGCAAAAATCAGTGTCAATGCAGCAGTACATCTTGCCTGCGCAAAACAGATTATTACAAAAATTGATTTGGATGGTCCCGTTCTTTGCAGCGAAGACCCTATTCTTGGCGGTGCTGTATTTAAGGAAAAAGATATTACGGTTTCGGAGGAAGCAGGACTTGGCATTAAAGGAATTGAAGAAGGAAAGATTACCTATCTTTAAGGGGTATGGTGATATAAGAACAGGATTGTAGTATTTTAGATAACAGGAGTAGTTTATGTTAAAAAATAAAACCGTATTATTAGGGGTAACAGGAAGTATTGCAGCATATAAGATTGCCAATCTTGCAAGTGCATTAAAAAAACAACATGCAGATGTACATGTTCTGATGACCAAAAATGCAACAAATTTTATTAATCCTATTACTTTCGAATCCCTGACAGGAAATAAATGTCTGGTGGATACTTTTGACCGAAATTTTCAGTTTCAGGTGGAGCATGTTTCCATTGCCAAAAAGGCGGATGTTGTAATGTTGGCACCGGCCAGTGCCAATGTAATCGGAAAAATTGCCCATGGAATTGCAGATGATATGCTGACAACAACGATTATGGCATGTAAATGTCCGGTTTATATTTCTCCGGCCATGAATACGAATATGTATGAAAACCCTATTTTACAGGATAATCTGAAAATGTTGAAAAAATATGGTTATCATATAATTGAACCGGCAAGCGGTTATCTGGCATGCGGAGATACCGGAGCCGGAAAAATGCCGGAACCGGATGTGTTAATGGAATTTATATTACAGGAAATTGCTTTTGAAAAAGATTTATATGGGAAAAATATTCTGATTACTGCAGGACCGACACAGGAAAAAATTGATCCGGTGCGATATATTACCAACCATTCTTCCGGGAAAATGGGATATGCGCTGGCAAAAAGAGCTGCCTATCGGGGGGCAAATGTTACTTTGGTCAGCGGGCAGGTTTCTCTGGCACCACCATCTTTTGTGAAGGTGATTTCAGTTACCAGTGCCAAAGAGATGTTTGAGGCGGTAACGGCAATCAGTCAGGAACAGGATATTATTATTAAAGCAGCCGCAGTGGCAGATTACAGACCGGCCATTGTCAGTAATGAGAAAATGAAAAAGAAGGAAGGTGAGATGTCCATAGCCTTAGAAAGGACGGAGGATATCTTAAAATATCTGGGGGAACATAAGAAAAAGGGACAGTTTTTATGCGGATTTTCCATGGAAACTCAAAATATGATTGGTAATTCAAGAGCAAAGCTTGAAAAGAAAAATCTGGATATGATTGCTGCCAATAATCTGAAAGAAGAAGGGGCAGGATTTAAAACAGATACAAATATTCTGACTCTGATTACACAGAATGAGGAAGTGTCACTTGATAAGATGAGCAAAGAGGATGCAGCCGGTGTCATTCTGGATAAAATTATTTCTATGATGGGATAATTCCTGTCAAAACAATGTATTGCATCCAAGAAAAGGGAGCGATAACAAGGAGGATATAAAAATGAAGAAACAAAAAAAGGACACTCGTTGGTTTGTAACAGTCGCTTTAATGATGGCAATTGTAATTTTATTGGCAAATACGCCTTTAGGAATGATACAGCTGCCAATCATAAAGGCGACTACGGTACATATTCCCGTGATTATCGGAGCCATTGTGTTAGGGCCTATGGCAGGGGGGATTTTAGGGGCAGCTTTTGGAATCTGTTCCTTGATAAGCAACACCATGGCACCTACCTTATTGTCTTTTGCCTTTTCCCCATTTTTAAGTACAACGGGATTTCTGGGAGGTGCAAAAGCCATTTGGGTTTCTGTGGGCTGCAGAACCGTGTTTGGAATGGTATCCGGCTGGGTTTGGCTTTTTTTGAAGAAGGGAAAATGGAACCAGAATATTTCACTATTGCTGACCGGATTTATAGGTTCCATGTTAAACACCCTATTGGTAATGGGAAGTATCTTTGTTCTTTTCAGAG
>CAZSWC010000017.1:0-32621 GCA_964610665.1 uncultured Lachnospiraceae bacterium | reverse complement strand
CTGTTGCACTAGCCTTGGAGTCACCTCCACCGGACGTTATCCGGCATCCTGCCCTATGAAGCCCGGACTTTCCTCACCTGTAAAAACAGCCGCGATCACTTATCCCACTTATTTTTTTTCATAAATTTATCTGTCAAAACACTGCCGAAATCCTCCGGCTGCCTTCAAACATTTCTTATTATAATACTTTTCTTTTATCTTGCAAATCTTTTTTATTCTCTTTATACTTTAAAACAACTTCCTCCTGCAAATTCTCTTACAATGGAGTTCTTTGGAAGTTCTTCATCACTGATTCCAAGAAAGTACCCTAAAAATTTCAACAGTCTTTTTGCTTCAAAATACTCCGTTTCTTCCTTAGAAATTCCAAACAGCAACGGTTCTGCATGTATTTTTAACATAGCAAGTTCATAAAGTGTTGCAGAATTAAACATGGCATCTGCACTTTCCTGATAAGGAAAAATATTCTCTTCCTCTCCCCTTCTTACAGACTGCCACATTTCCAAAGTTCTCTTGGCGCTGGTTCCTCTGGTTCTTGCATCTCGCACCATACGTCTAAATAACCTTCCATCTGTAGTAGGAATCCTGTTATGCTCATCTATATTAAGGCAAGTTAAAGCACTGATATAAATTTTATACTTACTTTCTTTCGGAAGTGCATAAGACATTTTATCATTTAATCCATGAATCCCTTCAATGACCAGAATATCATCTTTCCCTAACGTCTTATAATCTCCCTTATATTCTCTGCACCCGACTTTAAAATTAAACCTGGGCATTTCCACAGTTTCTCCTGCCAGTAATGCCAACATATCATTGTTAAACTGTTCTACATCAATGGCTTCCAGACATTCAAAATTATAATCTCCCTTTTCATCCCGAGGTGTTTTTTCTCTATTTACAAAATAATCATCCACGGCTATTGGATGTGGATTCAGACCATGAGTACGCAACTGTGTTGACAATCGATGTGAAAATGTAGTTTTCCCGGAAGAGGATGGTCCCGCTATCATAACAAATTTCACATTTCCCCTTTTCACAATCTCACTGGCGATTTCTGCAATTTTTCTCTCCTGCAATGCTTCCTGCATTAAAATCACATCCTGCAGACGCTGTTCGCAAATTGCCTTATTCAAATCCCCTACAGTAACAACACCAATATCCTCCGCCCATTTCTGAGATTCCATTAATGTAGCAAATAATTTTTCACGAGGAACAAAGGGCAGTATTTCATTTGGCTTTTCTCTGGTTGGCAGAATCAGCAAAATACCCTCTTTATAACTATGCACATCAAATAAATTCAAATATCCGGTAGAGGGAACCATATAACCATAATTATAATCGTAATAACCATCCAGACAATAAACATTTACATAAGAGCTTCTGCGATACCAGAACAACTCTTCCTTATCTTCCATTCCCTGAGAAGCAAAAATTTCTCTGGCTTCATCAATCGGGTATGCCTGTTTTTCAATTGGCAGATTTGCATCCACTAATTCCTGCATCCTTGTTTTGACTTTTTCTATAAATTCTTCTGTTACAACAAAATCACCTTTTACAGAGCAATAATATCCCTGCCCCAATGAAAACTCTATTTTAATCTTTCCTTTTCTAATATCACCGACAACATCACTGACAGCCTTAACCAGTAAAAGTGTAGCACTTCGAACATAGGTAGAATGACCAATTTTATCCCTTGCCGTAAGAAAAGTAATTTCAGCATCCTCTTTCTGAATTTTCTTTGCTAATTCTTTAATCTTTCCATTTTCAATCGCAGCTAAAATAGGTGCATCATAATTTTTCTGATATTCTTTTGCAATGGTTTCAAACGTCGTTCCCTTTGGAAATGTTCTTTTTTCGTCTTTTATCTTTACCCCTACCATAGTCTGTCACCTCTTACACTTTTAAAAAATATTCCAAAACGGCTCTCTTTCCTGCGCTTTTTTTATCAATACGTCAGAAAGTTCCCGCTGCAAAACTTCTTCCATATAGGTTGAAAAAATCTTTTCCAGTCCATAATGTCCTGCATCTATTACTGCCAATCCTTTTTCTACTGCATCCAATCCATTGTGATGCCCGATATCTCCTGTCAGAATTACCTGTGCTCCCCGCTGAATAGAAAAGTCGATATACTCTTTCCCTGACCCGGGAATCAAGGCCACCGTGTCCACCAATTGCTGGGAATCTCCAAACACTCTTACACTGCTTAACCGACATTTATCCTTCACATATTTTGCACACTCTTCCAAAGACATGGTGCGCGACAATTCTCCGATACGACCAATTCCTTCCTTAGAAATTTCATCCTGAAATGTAACATCAAGTACCTGACATTTTTCCAGTTCTAATTCATCTGCAACTGCATCTGCCATTCCCATAACATCAAAATTTGTATGCATGGCATAATAACAAATATCATTTTGAATCAGATCAAATACCCGCTTTCCAATGAAATCCTTTGCCGTAACAGATTTCATTCCCGAAAAAATCAGAGGATGATGTGTAATCAGCAAATCTGCTTTCCATAGGATGGCTTCCTCAATTACTTCTTTTGTAGGGTCTAATGCCAAAAATATCTTTTTAATTTCTTTTTCTTCTCTGCCTACAAGCAGCCCAACATTATCCCATTTTTCTGCTAAATATCTTGGAGCAATGCGTTCCAGACACTCCATTATATCCTTACATTTCATCCGTAAACCACTCCAATCCCCGGTTAATATTCTTTAGTTTTTCTTCAATTTCCACCCTACGCATTTTACTTTTGGGAGTATCATTTTTCATAAGATTCTTCATAATCTTATACTGTATGTCTTTTTCATTTTTCAAAAATTGCAGTAATACAGGATTTTTATCCTTCAGCAGGCATTCTCCATATTCATCCAAAAGCTGCTGCACCTGCGCTGAAGTCAAAACTCCCTCTTCTATCTCTTTTCTTAATGTCCGGGGCAATTCTTTCCTGTGAAGACTTTCTTGTTTTCCCGATACCACTTTCATCATCGGGTAATACTTTCCTTCTTCCAAAATCATATTTTCTTTTTCAATATGATACCCTATCTCTCTGACAAACTGTCGCACTCCGGCAACTTCTGACTGTGGCTGTAAAACAAATTCTTCCATGCTTAGAAATTTTTCCAGACTATCCTGAATAATCTGAATCATCAGCCTGCCACCCATACCTGCAATCAAAGCCGCCTGAACTTCTAATTTTCGGTTTCCAACCTTATCTTCCAAAAACCGAATTTCTTTCGCACCATCTGACAGTCTCGTTTCGATATATGTAGAAAGTTGTTTTTCATGCACATGCTCTTTTGCCCGCTGTAAAGGACCTTTATTCACATCCATAGCCAGACAAGCAGATGCCTTTTTACTCTCTATCATATAAATAGACACAAATCCATGGTCACAGCCGATATCTGCAATTTTCTCATGACAATCCAACAAGTCTGCCACAGCCTGTAATCTTTTTGATAATTCCATATTAATCTAAATAATCCTTTAATTTTCGACTTCTGCTTGGATGACGTAATTTTCGGAGAGCCTTTGCTTCAATCTGACGAATACGTTCACGGGTCACCTTAAATTCCTTTCCTACTTCTTCTAAGGTTCTTGCCCGTCCATCATCCAGACCAAATCTTAAACGCAGTACCATCTGTTCTCTTTCCGTCAAAGTTCCAAGAACTTCCACCAATTGCTCTTTTAATAACGTAAAAGCCGCAGCATCTGCCGGTACCGGTACATTATCATCCTGAATAAAGTCTCCCAAATGGCTGTCTTCTTCTTCACCGATTGGAGTTTCCAAAGAAACCGGTTCCTGGGAAATTTTTAAAATTTCCCGTACTCTTTCAACCGGCATATTCATTGCTTCTGAAATCTCTTCCGGACTGGGTTCTCTTCCCAGTTCCTGTAATAATTGTCTGCTTACACGTATTAATTTATTAATGGTCTCAACCATATGAACCGGAATACGAATAGTTCTTGCCTGATCGGCAATGGCTCTGGTGATTGCCTGACGAATCCACCATGTAGCATAAGTAGAGAATTTATAACCTTTTCTGTAATCAAATTTTTCTACTGCCTTAATCAATCCTAAGTTTCCTTCCTGAATCAAATCCAAGAATAGCATACCTCGTCCCACGTATCTTTTGGCAATACTGACTACCAGACGAAGGTTCGCTTCTGCCAGACGTTTTTTGGCTTCTTCGTCACCTTCCTCCATCTTCTGCGCCAGTTCAATTTCTTCTTCCGCACTTAAAAGAGGAACTTTACCGATTTCTTTCAGATACATTCTTACAGGGTCTTCAATACTGACTCCATCCGGAACACTTAAATCAATATTTTCTACATCCACTTCATCTTCTTCTGACAAAATGATTTCATCATCTTCCACAGGAAGCACTTCTTCTTCTGTAATCCGAAGCACATCAATTCCACTTTTTTCCAATGCTTCCACTGTTTTTTCAATCTGTTCAATTTCCAGTCCCAGACCTGCAAAACACTCTGTTACTTCCTGGTATTCCAGAACATTTTTCTTCTTTTTCGCAAGTGCCATCAGTTCTTTTATTTTTTCTTCAATTTTTACCTTTGTGTTTTCATCCATTTTGGGTTCCATCCTCCATTTTCGGTTATGTATTTTTTTCATAGTGTTGTCAATCTTGAAAAGAAATATGCGTATTCTGTAACTTTTCAAGCGCAATTTTGCCTGCTATCACTTGATTTATGGCAGTTACATCACTGCCTAAACGACCGGAATAATATTCCAGACTGTTTTCTTTTACTTTTAATAAAACATCATGAAATGCTTTTTCCTTTTCCTGAGTCGTCACCAGAGTTTCTATTTTGGTATCAAAAAGCTCTGCAACCTCCCGCTGTTCATTTTCTTCCTGAAAAAGACTGATAATCCCTGCCGGAGAAAAACTTCCCTTTTCGAAACCTTCAAAAAGCTTTTCCGCCACCTTACCATATAATTCATCCGTAAAATCTTTCGGGGAAAGAAAATCTTTTACTTTTTGATACAAATAGGGTTCTTCCGTTAACCAGGTAATCAAAAGTCTCTGATTCTTCCGCACATTTTCCTTCGGATTATTTTTTTGTCCTACGCCGGATTTTGGTCTTTCTATGGGTTTTGCAAGACCTGTTTTTGCAGCATAAGAATGAATCAGTTTTCTCAAATTTTCATATCCTATGTGATATTTTTCAGCAATTGCCTGTGCATAATTTTCTCTTTCTACCTCTTCAGAAAATTGACACAGCTTTTTGGCAATCTCTCTGTGAAATTTGGTCTTTCCTTCCGGATCTGACAAATCAAATTGCCGCTCTAAAATCCTGATTTCAAACAAAAAACTATTTTCAGCATTATCGATTCTTTCCTGAAAGGCCTCTGCACCTAAATTTTTAATAAACTCATCCGGATCCTTATATGGCTTTAAATCTATGATTTTTCCGGTCAGTCCTACTTCTCTTAAAATTCCAACCGCACGCAATGCAGCACTGGTTCCGGCACCGTCACTGTCATAAGACAACAATACATTTTCTGTATAACGCCGCAAAAGATTTGCCTGTCCTGCCGTAAAGGCCGTTCCTAAAGATGCTACTGCCTGCGTAAATCCTGCCTGATGAAGGGCAATAACATCCATATATCCTTCACACAGAATCATATTATTTTTTCTGGCTGTTCTGGCAAAATTCAATCCATAAAGATTCCGGCTTTTATCAAATACCAGTGTTTCCGGTGAATTTAAATATTTGGGAGTTCCCTCTCCCATCACACGACCGCCAAATCCAATAGCGCGATGATTGATGTCCATAATCGGGAATATGACTCTGTTCCAAAATTTATCATGAGTACCATATCTTTCATCCGCGGAAGCCAGACCTGCCTGTATGATCTGTTCATCCGTATATCCTTTTTTCTTTAAATAAATTGTCAGGTCATTACTGGTCTTATTAGCAAACCCCAGACCGAATTTTTTTATGGTATCCTCCGATAACTGCCTGCCGGTAAGATACCGATAACCGATTTTCCCCTGTTCCTGCCGAAGCTGGAAATAAAAATATTTAGCCGCTTCCTTGTTGATTTCTAACAAAACTGCTTTTTTATCATTTTCCTTTTTCATCTGTGCAGAATATTCTAACTCCGGCAGTGCTACCCCTGCTCTGTCCGCCAATTCTTTCACGGCTTCCTGAAAGGTATAATTTTCATAATTCATCAAAAATGTAAATACATTTCCTCCGGCTCCGCATCCAAAGCAATGATAAATCTGCTTGGAAGCAGACACAGAAAAAGAAGGAGATTTTTCATTATGGAACGGACACAGCCCCATATAATTGGCTCCTTTTTTTTGTATTCTTACATATCCCGATATCACATCCACTATATCATTTTTTGCTCTGATTTCTTCTACAAGTTCATCAGGATAATACATGAACCAGACTCCTTCTTCTTAATTACAATATTCTAATGACACACTCTGTCTTTTTTTATAACTCCATTTTTTCACAGCAACCGGGCAAATTGCTTTCCCTTTTTGCTTATGATGGCTTTTACTAACCATGCCAGCATTTTGGAATATAAATTTCCTCATACTTGGCAATGGCAAAACGATCCGTCATGGCACCTACATAATCACAAACAATACGTTCTTTTGCTTCTCCATCATACATCAGGCGCTGATATTCCTGCGGAAGAAGCGAGGTGTTTTTCAAATAATATTCATACAAGGTTTCCATTAACTGCTCTGCCTTTTTCTCTTCTGCTTTTGCAATATGACTATTGTATACCCGTTCAAACATAAATTCCCTTAAATTTTTCATGGCTTTGGCCACATCTTCAGACATACAAATCTCATTTTTTCCCTGACTGTTTGTTACCAGATTATGTATAAAAAAATCCAGTCTGTTTCCACAGGTTTCTCCCAATACTTCCACAATATCTTTTGGAATATCTGCCTCAGTCAGAATTCCTCCCCGAATGGCATCATCCATATCATGATGAATATAGGCAATCTTGTCCGAAAACCTGACAATCTTTCCCTCTAAAGTGGAAGGCATTCCACTGGTCTGATGATTCAAAATACCATCTCTGACTTCCAGTGTTAAATTTAACCCCATACCACCTTTTTCTAAAACATCTACCGTTCTGACACTTTGCCTGCTGTGTTCAAATCCCAAAGGACAGATTCGATTCAGTGCTCTTTCACCTGCATGACCAAACGGTGTATGTCCCAGATCATGCCCCAGAGCAATGGCTTCTGCCAAATCTTCATTTAATCTAAGAGCTTTCGCAATGGTTCTTGCATTTTGCGACACTTCCAGTGTATGGGTAAGTCTCGTTCTGTAATGGTCACCTTCCGGTGTCAGAAAAACCTGAGTCTTATCCTTTAACCGTCGAAATGATTTACTATGTATGATACGGTCTCTGTCCCGCTGAAAAACCGGTCGGATATCGCATGGTTCTTCCGGCCGTAAACGCCCCTTGGAATTCATACTCAACGTAGCAAAAGGACTCAAATATTCCTTTTCATACAGTTCCAGACTTTCCCGTATTGTCATATGTGCCTCTCATTTCCGCTTACAAAAGCAAAACAACTAAGATTCAAAATGCACCCTATACTTTATATATTCTGTCTAAATTCTCAAATTCCTTTATTTTTTTGCAAAAAAATTGACATAAGTTGAATGTAAAATAAAAACTTATAATATTCCTACAATCCACGGAACTATCACCACCGTTAAAATTCCGGTTACAACAATTGCCAAAGAACTCATGGCAGCCTGTATTTCTCCCAATTCTATGGCTTTCGATGTACCCACTGCATGGGAGGCACTTCCTATGGCAAGCCCCTGTGCAACCGGCTCTGTAATATGAAACAGCTTTAAAATTACCGGACCCACAACAGCTCCCGAAATTCCTGCTATCATAACCCCAATTACCGTAATCGACTGAATGCCCTCTATTTCATTGGTAACTCCTAAGGCAATTGCGGTAGTCACACTTTTGGACATAATCGATTTTAATAACTGTGGTTCCATTTTACATATCATAGCGACTCCAACCAACACTCCCGCATGAACCAGACACCCAATTGCTATACTGACAATTACGGCTCCCAGATTTTTTTTCAAAGTTTCCAATTGCTTGTATAACGGCACTGCCAGGCATACCGTAACGGGTGTTAAAAAATAACTTAAATACTTTGCACCATACTGATAAGTTTCACAGGAGATTCCTGTCACTGTTAAAAAAATTATGATTAAAACAATGGAAATCAACAAGGGATTTAAGTATACTTTTTTCCATTTTTTTTGAATTTCAAATCCAATTTTATAAGCTGCCAGACTTAAAATCATTCCAAAAAAGAGTGATTCTCTCAACATTTCATCCATCTTTTAACTCTTCCTTCCTATTTTTATTTTTGTTCTTTTCCCTGCTTTTCTTTCTCTTTTTTCTTTTTTCCGAATCGTATCATACTTTGAGAAACCAGACCGGTTACTGCCACCACTGCCGCAAAGGACAAAAAACTGGCCGCAAACAGGGAAAAAACATTTCCTCGGATGATATCAAAAGACTTCATAATTCCCACCGTAGGCTCAATAAAAAACATGGGCATAATTGCCATCATGTATTCTGAAACGGTTTCCACCTGCTCTAATTTAATAATTTTTGTACATAACAGCACAAACAAAATTACCAGACCATATACACTTGCCGGAACCGGCAACGGCAGCAAGGCATTCAAAACTTCCCCTATAAAACTAATTCCAAAGATAATACTCAATTGAAAAATATAGTTCATCTTCTCTCTGCTCCATTTCTTTTTTTATAACAGACATTTATATTAACACAGTTAAATTCTTGCGTAAAGTGTGGTATACTACAAAATAGGATTATGATGCAAATTGTCGTATAACCAGACAAACCATAATTACTTTTACCCTGAATCAATAGATTGAACAAAATTATATGGTGATACTATGAATACTACAAATTATACTTACAAAACACCTTCTTCCTTTAAACAGGTAGGAAATAAAACATGGTATCCTTTGGATTTATCCGCCATTGTATATCCCACTTTGCAAAGACGAGATTTTTCCTCAGTATATCGACTTTCCGTACTGCTAAAAGAAGAAATCAAACCGGATATTTTACAACAGGCCGTAGAAATGACTCTTCCTCGCTTTCCTACCTATAAAGTAGCCATGCGAAAAGGTCTTTTCTGGCGTTTTCTGGAATCCAATGACCGTCCCGGTCCCTTTGTTCAAGAAGATGTCCGTAACTTCTGTATGCCCATGACTTTTAAAAGTAAAGGCAGATGGCTTATCCGCATATATTATCACGGATGCCGCATTGCTTTAGAAGCTCATCACAGTTTAGGTGATGGCACTGGCGGTATGACCCTATTGCATACCCTGACTGCCGTTTACTTAAGATTATTGGGGCATGATATTCCTAATAAATATATGGTTTTGGATATTGAAAAAGCACCTCACCCGGAAGAGCTGGAAGATGCTTATATTCGCTATTCTAATTCCAAATATCGTCCTCCAAGACCAATGGAAAAAACCTATCGGATACGAGGAACCTATGAACCATTTTTTACCTTTCAGGTTATTGATGGTATCATGAGTGTAAATGAAGTGATGTCTGTTGCAAAGAACTATAAATGTACCATTACTGAATATTTAAATGCGGTATTACTATATGCTCTTTTGCAAAAACAAAAAGAGGATAAGCCTTATAAAGAACTTCCGGTTAAAATTGCCATGCCGGTAAATTTAAGAAGATTTTTTCCTTCCAAAACCCTGCGGAACTTTATCACTATGACATACCCTTCCATTGACCCAAGACTGGGGGATTATACCTTTGAAGAAATCGTCAAGCAGGTACATCATTATATGCGTTATTATATTAATGATAAATTTTTACGTGGTGACATCACAACAAATGCCGCCACACAGCAAAATCCTTTTATTCGTGTAGTACCCTTATTTATCAAAGATATGGTAGTCCGCACCTTTTATAAAAAAGTACAGGATTTAAACTCCTCTGCCGGACTCACCAATATGGGAGCCCTCAAAGTACCGGAAGAAATGATTCCCTTTATTGAAAGATTTGATATTTATATGGGAATTCCTTTTTCCTCCAGAACCAACTGTGCCATTATCAGCTTTCAAGATACTTTAACAGTCAACTTTGCAAGCTGTATTAAGGAATCTGATGTAGAACGATACTTTTTCACCAAACTGGTGGAGGATGGAATCCATGTAACCATTGAAAGTAATCGAGATACGTAATACTTTTACAGGAAAAAATGTTCCGAAATATAAAACATCTTTTTAAACACGTACAACAAATTTTTATCAATATTCAGAAGAAAGGAAAAGAGCCGTCCCATTTCCACTAAAAAAGACGACTCTAAGTGGTATTTTATATGTCTTATTGCGTTAATTGTGGTGTAAAACTGGAAAATTCTTTAAAAATATGTCCACTCTGCCATACACCTGTACTGAATCCAAACGAGCCAAAAGCAGAGGACTCTTTTTCTTCCGGTCCGTTTTCTACAACCCGGGGCGAAGTAGAGCCCATGAAAAAACATGATGTAGCCCTTTGGCTTTCTATCGTTTTCGGTTCTACTGCCTTTACCTGCGGAATTTTAAACCTGTTTGTATTTCAACATAATTACTGGTCCATCCCTGTGATTGGTGCCTGTCTTGTTTTATGGCTGTTTTTCTGCCCCAGAATGTTTGTTCCAAAAATACCATTATCGCTTAACTTAGCAGTAAGTGCCGTCAGTGTTGTATTCTATGAATTTGCAATTACATTCATGACAAAAGAAAATCGATGGTTTTTTTTAATTGCATTCCCCATTACTCTGGTATTATTGATTTTAGTTGCCATCTCCGGTTTATTTTATAAATTTGTCTCAAATTCGCTGATAGTAACTGTGCTTTACTTCTTTATTGATGTTGCATTTCTTTGTTTGTCCATCGAATATTTTGTAGACAACTTTATTCACGGTGAAGTTCATCTATTCTGGTCAATTATTGTATTCTCCGTCTGCGCAGTAATTTCTGTTGCTTTAATAGCACTTCTTTCCATCGCCAGACTTCGGGAAACAGTACGAAAAAGACTGCATTTTTAAAAGACTGGTTCCCTTTATATGATATGTTGGATTTTCCTTAAATCATCAATTTCATAATCAATGTGTACCTCTTTATCCTTAACCAGCTTGTGGGGATTATACCAACAGCAGCAGATTCCTGCATTATTGCCTCCCTGCATATCGCTGGTTAGGGAATCTCCCACAATCATAATTTCTTCTTTTTTATAATCACCAATCTTTTCAAAAACATGAGTAAAAAAATCTATTCCCGGCTTTTCGCACCCTACTTCCTCCGAAATAAACACGTCATCGAAAAGTACCCCTAAACCGGAGGCTTCCAATTTTCTGTCCTGTGCGGCTTTGGTACCATTAGTAACCGCATACTGTTTCACCCGGCTTTTTAGTTTCTTTATAAGTTCATAGCTGTCATCACAAAAGCAAATAGTATCCCCAAGTCTAAGCTGATATTCCAGATTAAACTCTTTGGCACAATCCGTTACTATATTTTCTGTGTGAAAAAATTCCTCAAATCTCTTTACCAAAATCTCCTTCTTACTCATTTCTCCCTTTTCCAGTTTTTCCCAATATTTTTGATTAATCTTAGAGTATACTTCAATCATTTCCTCTGTACACTTGCCTAACCCAAATACCTGAAAACACTTTTTAATAGCTGCATTTTCTGCTTTTTTAAAATCCAGTAAAGTTCCATCAATATCCCATAAAATTATCTTTATCATTGTCCGTCTTTCTATCCTTTCACTTTATTTATTTCTTCTGCTGCTTCTATTTTTTCAACGTCTGCCTTCTCTTTCGGTATTAATTTGCTCCCTATAAAAGCAAGAAGCAATAAGGCAATCATATAAGTCGCTATTATTTTTGATGATTGCATATAAAAAGAGCAGTATTTTGTACAAAGCAGCTTATGACTATGCTGTATAAAATACTACTCCTCTTTTTTCTCATACAATCAATTCTCTCAAATAAAAATTCTATTTGTAATCCCCACAATGCAGAACAGGATTTTTTTTATCTTCCTGTTGCAGTGTGGCCTGTACATCAATCACTCTTTGATTGGAGCTTCCTTTCCATAAAAGCTTTGTATCTTTCAAATCCACCATAAATTCTCCATCTACACAAACATCCACATATTTCATAAGCGGCATCTGCCAGATATCTTCCCAGTCAGAGCCGGTGTAAAGCCAGATTGTCTTTTGGGGATATTTTTCTTTTATTTCCATCATTAAATTTTTTACTTCCAGACTGTTAGCCGGATGTAATGGGTCTCCGCCTGAAAACGTAATCCCGGAAATGTAATCTTCATCTAATTGCTCAAAAATCTCTTTTTTAGCACTATCATCAAACAAAAGACCTCCATCCGGGTCCCAGGTAACAGGATTCTGACATTCCTGACAACAATGTGTACACCCTGCTACCCAGAGAACCACCCTCAAACCATCTCCGTTCAGCATATCATCCTTTGTGATATTATGATATCTCATGTTACATAGACTTCCTTTCCGCTATTTCTGCCATTTTTGCCTCATTCAATCTGGTATCTCCATGAACGCGGGAATACGACAGATATCCATTCATGCGGTCAATTTTGGTTAAATTGCTGCTGCCACATTTTGGACATACATCCATTTCTAACTCCTGATGACCACAATCATCGCAGTATGACAAGGACAGATTTACACCTTCATAAAATCCCAAATCCATGGCACGACGAATCAAAGTCTTTACTGCTTCCAAATTATAATCAATAGGATACTTTACATATTGAATCTTTCCCCCATTAGATAAATCCCAGAATCTGCCCTCCAGATTCTGTTTCTGTATAGGTGTAATATCTTCTGTCACATGACAGTGAAAACTATTGCTTACGTATTCCCTGTCGGATACACCCTCTACAATTCCATACTTCTTTCTGAACTGCTGCACTTGAAGACCACATAAATTTTCAGCAGGTGTTCCATAAATAGCATATAAATTGCCATCTTCTTCCTTAAATTCATTCACTTTTTTATTTATATGCTCTAAAACTTCAATGGCAAAAGCACCATCTTCCACCAGTGATTTTCCATTATAAAGCATCTGTAATTCATTAAATGCCGTAATTCCAAAAGAGGCCGTTGCACTTTTAAGTAAGGGCTTAATTTTATCAGTTAATTTTAAATTTCCACCAAGAAAACCACCTTCACAATATGCTAGGGGATTGGTAGAGGCATGCATCTCTCCCAGATAAGCATAAGTACGAATATGAAGTTTACGGATTAAATTCAGATAATAATCCAATACTTCATAAAAATCTTTACTTTCCTGTCTGGATTTCGCCAGAATCATAGGTAAATGCAGCGAAACTGCACCAATGTTGAAACGTCCCACAAACACAGGGCTGTCCTGCTCATCTGCAGGATGCATTCCACCTCTTTCGTACCATGGTGAAAGGAAAGCCCGACATCCCATAGGAGAAATAATCTTGCCATACTGCTTGTAAATACTGGCAACATAGCCTTTTCCCGTAAGACTTAACCAGTCAGGATACATAGTCTTAGCAGAACACTCTACTCCTGCTTCAAATACATCTTCCAATTCTTTTCCCGGTCCATGAAGATTTTCATCATATAAAAATACAATTTTAGGGAACAAAACCGGTTTCTTACATTCCTTCTTCCCTTGTCCCCCCTGACGGACACGAAGCATAACAATGGTTGCCATTTTTCCAAACTTACTGGTTGCTGTTCCTGCTGTCACCGTAATAAAAGGATAATCTCCACGACTGCTGGCAACCGTATTAAATTTATATTCCCAGCCTTGGAATCCCTGTTCCATTTCCTTTTCTACATCTTTCATGGCTTCTTCTTGGGCACGTTCCTTCTCAATGCCCAGACGAAGATATTTTTCCAGATATTTATTATACGATTTTTGTGCGTAAGGCTCCAAAATATAATCTACACTTGGCACTGTAAAACCACCATACTGCTGGCTCGCTGCACTAAGCACAATATCCCCAATAACGTCAAATGCAACATCCAGAGTTTTTGGCTCATTATACCAGATATTCCCCATTTCAAAACCACCGGACAACACATTCTGCACATCGAACAGACAGCAGTTCATGGTATCTCGTCTTGCAGACATGTCATGTACATAAATATATCCGTCACGACAAGCCTGAATCTCCTCTGTAGTCATAAAAAATTTCTGATATAATTCTTTGTTTAACTGATTAAACACCAGACTCCTTTTTGTAGAAACAAGAGCAGAATCTGTATTAGCATTCTCTTTATCCCCTACATACATAATGGCTTGACTCTTTTTATATACATCATCCAACATACGGACAAAATCCTGTTTATAATTGCGATAATCCCGATAGCTTTTTGCCACAATCGGCTTAATATCTTCCAAAGCGCTCTCTACTATATTATGCATGATAGGAATCGGAATTTCATCACTTTCTAATTCATCTACTTTTTCAATTACGTATTGACAAATCTTTCTCTGTTCCTTCTCGGTAAATTTTGTTAAAGCACGGTATGCACTTTTTTCTACTGCATTGATTACCTTCTGCACATTAAACGTTTCCGTACTTCCATCTTTTTTTATTACCTTTGTTGTTCTTTTCGGCATATATTCTTTTCCATAATCTACAGTATCCACTGTTTTCTTTTCCTCAAAATTACTACCCATAAAACCCTCTTTTCTGCTTTTTCAGCACACACAATCTTGTGCTTTTTCGAAACTTTTTCACTAGATATTGTAGCGACATGTTTCAAGTATAAAGGCTATCTTACAATCTGTCAATGAAAAAAGAATGGCAATTTCATTCTCAATTGCCATTCCTTATCTTTGGTTATTTTATCATAATCTTCTTAACTTACTTTTGAACTTTCTTCCTCTTTGCCCTCTTTTAAATCTTTATTTTTACGAAGCTTAATTCCCACAAATGCAGCTGCAAGACACAGCAAAACTATAACTCCAAATAATAAAAAATAAGATAAAAACGCATTTATAAATGCTATCAGATTTGCCATTTAACTCACCATACCTTTCTTATTGTCATTATCATATCATTTTATGATTCCCTGCGTCAACCCTTACTCTTCCATAGAATCTGTCAATAACTCATTTCCATCCGCAGCCCTGGTTGCCAATTGATCACACCTTTCGTTTTCCGGATGTCCTGCATGTCCCTTTATCCACTGAAAAGTGACATTATGAGGTTCCATGGCTTTTAAAAGCCGAAGCCACAGGGATTTATTTTTTACAGGCTTTTTCGCACTGTTTTTCCAGTTATTTTTCAGCCAGCTATCTATCCAATGCTGATTAAACGCATCCGTTACATATTTGGAATCGGAAACCACCTTTACCTGACATGGCTTTTTCAAAGCTTCCAATCCCACAATCACAGCCATAAGTTCCATTCTGTTATTAGTAGTTTTTACGTATCCTGCCGAAAATTCCCTGACATGCAAAACGCCTTTTGAATCTGTATAATGAAGAACACATCCATAACCTCCCGGTCCGTCAGGATTTCCTCTGGCGGCTCCATCTGAATATAAGGTTACCAGCATATCCATTCTCCCCTTTCCAAAAAAGTTCTTACCATCTTTCTTGCTTCTTCAACCAGAATATCATCATATCCCAGATTTGCCAACAAATCAATGGCATTCGAATTTTCTTCTCTGCCTGTTTTCAATTTATAAGAAAAAGAAACATCTCCCTGCTGAATGGATTTTTCAAAATGATAATTCTCATATTCTTTTTCCAAAGTTTTCGTCAGTTCCACATCATGTGTCGCTGCCATACACAGAACACCCTGACTGGCCAGCATCTTCAGAATCTGTGTGGATGCCGCAATTCTCTCCAAAGTGTTGGTACCCCTTAATACTTCATCTATCATACAGATTACCTGCTTCTCTTCTTTTGCAGCATCCAGAATCCGCTTAACAGCCTTAATCTCTGCCATGTAATAACTTTCTTTCAGCACCAGACTGTCTTTTAATGACATGGAAGTATACAGTCTGCAAAACGGCAGTTCAAATTCCTCTGCAGTACAGGTAGCAATCGTCTGTGCCAATAAAATGTTAATCCCTACCGTCTTTAAAAACGTAGATTTTCCGGAAGCATTAGAACCGGTCAGTAAAATACTTTTTTTCATATGCAAAGAATTAGAAACAGATTACCTGCTTCTCTTCTTTTGCAGCATCCAGAATCCGCTTAACAGCCTTAATCTCTGCCATGTAATAACTTTCTTTCAGCACCAGACTGTCTTTTAATGACATGGAAGTATACAGTCTGCAAAACGGCAGTTCAAATTCCTCTGCAGTACAGGTAGCAATCGTCTGTGCCAATAAAATGTTAATCCCTACCGTCTTTAAAAACGTAGATTTTCCGGAAGCATTAGAACCGGTCAGTAAAATACTTTTTTTCATATGCAAAGAATTAGAAACTGCTTTTTCCACCAGTGGATGATACACTTCACTTGCTATAACTTTCTGTTCCTTTGTAAATTTAGGTTTACAGGTTTTATTTAAAAATTTCCGGTACTGTACAATTGCAGTACACGCATCTGCTTCTCCCAGGATTTCATATAATTTCCATATCTTTTCCTCGTTTTGCTGTAATTGCTGCAACATATTATTAAATTTAATAATATCCAGATGCAGGCACATTCTTAAATAATCCAAAACAAGCTCTATTCCTTCTCCTGCCATTCTTCCGGCAGACATAACTAAAAAAGAGTTCTTTTGAACTTTTTTCATGGAGGAAAGAATCTCTTTTAATTGCTCTTTTTCCTCTTTCCATTCTTCCGGCAAAGTTTTTAAAACCTCCTCTGCATTCTTAAGATTTTTCAAAAGATAGCGCAGACTGATTAAATAAGGTTCCATAGCCGCTTTCTCTTTAAAATATGCCGTTATATTATATAAAATCAATATAAAAAAAATACCAATCCCCGAATACAGATGAACCTGCATCCAAAAAACAGACAATAAAATCAATATAATTGCCAGATAATGGCATTTATTGCTTTTTGCACTTTCCTCCATCAGATAAGTTATATAATCAGAAAAGGAATACTTCTTGATTCTTCCAATATCACTAAATAAAACCTGCAATCTGATTCTGATTTCTTCCCGTTTTTCCAGACAAGTAAGCTTTTTTTCTCTTTCCCATAATACCTTTTCATTTTCTTGCGGATTTCGCAGCATAAAATACAAATAATCATCCCCCAGAGAGGAATTGGTATATGCCATCTGCTGATAAACGAGATCCATATCCAAATCATTCCAAGTCAATTCATCAATACTGTGTTTTGATACTCTCTTTCTGCTATAATGAGAAACCCTTTCCAGTTCTTCTGTTTTCCATTGTCTTTTGTTTGCTTTTCCGTAATTTTCTTTCAGATTCAAGGTCAGTTTTTCTATTCTTTTTCTATTTGACACCATTCCGCTGCAAAGTGCAAACAAAAAAAGGAAAAGAAAAATCCCCCAAAAAACAATCCATGTCATCTTATTCTCCATTTTACCAAAAGAGGACTGCTCCCAATCTCTGTTTTTACAGTCCTCTTTTCATCCCTTATTTTTATTAACGTAATCGTTCTAAAATAGTATTTGCTTTTGCATAAATCTCTTCCACATCTATTCCATCCGCAAATTTACCATCTTCATAAAGAATCTTTCCATTGATCATGGTCATCTTTACATTGGTTTTACTTCCGCTATATACAATATTTTTTGCAATATGATTCAGGGGCTGCATATTAGGCTGATGCAAATCAATCATAATAATATCTGCCAATTTTCCTTCTGCAAGGATATCACAATTATCTAACCCCATGGAAAGTGCACCATTCACCGTTGCCATGGATAGTACCTTAATTGCGTCAACGGCAGCAGGATCATTTTCCTTTAATTTTGCAAGTGCCGTCACTAAAAACATTTCTCGAAACATATCCAGACAATTATTGCTGGAAGCTCCGTCCGTACCAATTCCAACCATAATTCCCTGTCTCAAATATTCTCCCACGGGAGCGATTCCGCTGGCAAGCTTTGCATTGGAGGCCGGATTCGTAATCACACTGATATTATGACGTTTAAAAATTTCCATATCTTCTTTCGTAGGATGAACACCATGATAAATAGAACCGCCAAAATCGAATAATCCCAGTGCTTCAAACAATGCAGGTGGGGTCATATTATAACGTTCAATACACTCGTCAACTTCTGCCTGAGTTTCTGACATATGAACGTAAATTGGTGCCTGATACTTATGAATCAATTCCGATACTTCTTCTAAAAGTTCCCGGGAACAGGTATACTCTGCATGTACTCCCATTTTATATGATACCAAATCATATTTTCCATTTAATTTATTATAACGGTCCTCCATTACACACAGAGCCGGTCCAAATTTATTCAAACCACTCACCAGCACACATCTCATTCCCATATCATGACAGGCATCTGCAATGGTTTCCGGAGTCAGATACATATCTCCAATTGCCGTAATACCACTGGTAAGGTACTCTAAAATTGCCAATTTTGTCAATTCATAACAGTCTTCCCCTGTCATCTTAGCTTCTCTTGGAAAAATCTCATTATTCAGCCAGTCCTGCAAATTATAATCATCACATAGAGAACGGAATACTGTCATGGCAGAATGGGCATGCGCATTTTTAAATCCGGGCATTAATAAATTTTTATTACAGTCTATCTGTCTGTCCCAGATAATCTCTTCTGCAAACTCATTTTTCTCACTTCCAATATAATGAATACAATTTTCTTTTACCCAGATTTCTCCCTCAATAATTTCTCCCGGTTCCTGCATAGTCATAATTCTTGCGTTATATAAACGAATATTCATTGTCTTTTTCTCCCTGCTATTTTTACAAACATTTTTTTCCAAAATTTATTACAGATTCTGTTACCAGTTTCTTAAATTTAGGTGCTGCCTGATTTGCGGCTTCCTGAACCTCTTCATGAGTTAACGGATTGGGATTCATTCCCGCCGCAAGATTTGATACGAAAGAAATACAACAAATCTTCATTCCCATATGATTGGCTGCTATGGCTTCTACTACAGTTGACATTCCTACCGCATCAATCCCCAGTTTATGAAACATCTGAATCTCTGCCGGCGATTCAAAAGAAGGTCCTGTTAATTGAGCATAAATGCCCTTTTTAATCTCAATCTCATTTTCTTTTGCTGTTTCTTCAATAATATCCCTTAATTCTTTATCATAAATCTCAGACATATCCGGGAATCTGGTTCCTAACTCCTCTATATTTTCTCCAATTAAAGGATTCGGAGCAAAGGTAGAAATATGGTCCGTCAGCATCATAAAATCCCCTGCTTTAAAGTCAGGATTGATTCCCCCTGATGCATTGGTCAAAAACAGTATTTTAGCTCCCAGCATTTTCATTAATCTGACAGGAAGTACCACATCTGTAATCGGATATCCTTCATAATAATGTACTCTTCCCTGCATACATACTACTTTTGTATCTCCTACATAGCCGAAGATAAATTTCCCTGCATGTCCTACAACCGTAGAAACCGGAAAACCGTCTATTTCATGATAATCCAGCTCTGCCACAACCTTAATCTCTTTTTTATAATCACCTAAGCCTGACCCCAACACAATGGCAACATCAGGTTCAAAATCAATTTTCTTTCTTACACTCTGATAGCAGTTTACTAATTTTTCGTATACCGGATTCATATTACTTTCTCCTTTCCCTATTTCAAATTTCTTTCCTTCCAGACAATTTTTATTTCTGCATTCCAAGCAAACGATTTTTTAAATCATTTTCAATACGATTCAATTCTGCTTCTGCCTGTTTTCTCTTTTCTTTTCCTTCTGCCTGAATCTGAACCACTTCATCCAAAGTCTGAATCAAAAGCTGATTGGTTTCCGTTAAGGTCTGAATATCCACAATGCTTCTTTCTGATGCTTTTGCCGTATCTATAGTAGATTGATGAAGAACGGCTGCATTTTTTCTTAAAAGTTCATTGGTAACATCCGTAACTGCCTGCTGCGCCTTTGCCGCTTCTACGGAACGGCTCATTCCTAGTGCCAATACCATCTGACTCTTCCAGATAGGAATGGTATTTACCAGTGTAGATTGAATTTTTTCAGCCATTACACTATCGTTATTCTGAATCAGACGAATCTGAGGTGCCATCTGCAGCGAAATTGTTTTCGTAAGTTCCAGGTCATGTATTTTCTTTTCAAACCGCTCCAACATGGATTGCATATCATTAGCTTCCTGTGCATCTTCCGCAAGTCCGCTCATTTTTGCTTTTTCCATAAGTGCAGGAAGTTCTATCTTCTTTACCTGTTCCATCTTTTCTTTCCCGGCAAGAATATACATATTTAATTCTTTATAATAATTTTTGTTTATTTCATACATCTTATCCAACATGGCCGTATCCTTCATCAGCTGCACCTGATGACCTTCTAAGACTTCCACCATGGTATTAATATTATTTTCCGCTTTGGCATATTTTGCTTTCATAGCTTCTATATTACTGCCAGCTTTCTTAAAGATTCCAAAAATCCCTTTCTTCTCCTCTTCATCAAAGCTTTTCAACTCGCTGACAACACCGGTTAAAAGTTCTCCAACTTCACCAAGGTCTTTATTTCTTACATTTTCCAAAGCAGATTCAGAAAAATCGGCAATTTTCTTTTGTGCTCCGGCTCCATACTGAATTACCAGATTGGTATTTTTTAAATCAATTTTACTGCTGAAGTCCTGCACCATCTGTTTTTCTGCATCCGTAAGTTTAAGATTCTCCATTTCTCTTTTCACTTCAGAAATCTGTGTTTCTTCTTTCTTTTCTTCCGGGATTTTTTCCTCTTTCGTTTCCCCCACAAAAGGCTCAAAAGTTAATTCAGGTTCCAGAATTTCTGCCTCTTCTATTCTTTCCATCTTTTTTCCTTCCTTATCCTTTTATTATTTTCAATATCACAAACTGTTTTTCCTATATTAAAACACCATACTCATCTTCTTAAGAAAATGAATGAAGTTCTCCCTCTATGAGTCCTTCCTGAGACATCATAGCTTCTAAAACATCCAAATCCGTAGAAACGTCCAATACGTCTTCCTGAAGCAATTTTTCTCTTAATACATTAAATGCACCGATTACTTTCTCCAAAGTTTCTCTGATTTCCTGCTTGCTTTCTTCTAACTGCTCGCTGGGTACCCGCTCATTTTCAAAATCCCGATAACTGGTTACCACCTTCACTGTCATAGGCAGATAATACTGCATCAGCTTTCTAAGTTCAGAACGTTTTTCCGGTTTTCTCTTCACCACTTCAAAGATGCTGGCAGTAATCTGTTCTATCTGCTCCAGCTGGTTGCTGATATCCTCACCTAAAATCTCGTCATTTAACCTGCGAATCTGCTTTATATATCCATTTCCCTCTTCCAAAATCTGTGCAATTTCTTTTTGAACCGGGTCATTTTCCAGACTTTGTTTTTCCATTTCCTCCTGCTGTCTTAAAATTCTTCCCTGCTCTGCCAGCTTATATTGTTCATAAACCTTATCGGTTATCATAAACTGGGTTTTTTGTTCATCAAACCTTCCTTCCAGGAACCATTTCTGTTCTACCATAAATTCCAAATCCTTCACCACGGTTCTGGTACTCTTTGCTACTGCTTTCGCCAGCTCTTCTATGGAGGCAAACTGTTTATGTTCTAACAGCTTCATATATCTTGGATATCTGTCTGCCCTGTTGGAATATACTTTTCCTTTTCTTAGTTCATAAATTCCGTAACCTGTAATTGCTCCATAAATTATAAGTTTTTTTAATATTCCCCCGGGACTTAGCATTCCTGCTGATTCCAAAACACCCAAAAGCTTAAATGCACCGAAACCTGCCAGCAGAACGCCACAGGTAATCTTACTTTTATGTTCTGAAATTCCGGCAGGTTTTCTTACTGCGGGAAGTACTTCCTTTACCACCTTTTTATTTGGTGTGGTATATTGATATTCATATAATTCCTGTTTTTTCTTCTTTTTACCCATGTTCATGTCCTACGTATCATTTTTATTACTATATAAAAATAGCGACGCCAATATATAACGCCACTATTTTATCATAAATATACTTTTTTTGATAGCTTAAATAATAATAAAAATCATTCCTCCATTACTCTCATTTAATATTTTCTGCATGCTCTCCTGAAGATTTCTCTGACTTTCTTCTCCAATGGCTGCAACTTTACTCTGAATTCCATCCTGAATCAGCTGCTCTACCGTTTTTCCAAAGATGTTAATTTCCCAGATTCCCTTTCCATTATTCTTTTCTTCTTTTATATAATGAATCAAATCCATGGCCTGTTGTTCAGAACCTACAATAGGTGCAATTTCCGTAGTTATATTTGCACGAATCATATGGATTGACGGACTATCTGCCTTTATTTTTACCCCATACTTATTTCCATGTTTTACAATCTGTGCTTCCTCCAGTTCAATCTCTTCTTTCATGGGAGTTACCACACCATATCCAGACCTGCGCACACTTTCCATTGCCTGCAATACTTTTTCATACTCCTGTTTTCTTTGGGCATATTCTTTTAATAAATCCAACAACTGATACTGGTTTTTTATTTCTTCCTTTGTAATCTCGCCAAGCATCTCATAATAATATTTCTCTTCCACTTCAATATGATAGATTACCTTTCCATCTGCCATGGAAATTTCCCGGCAATGGCACCGTTTCAAATATGTTCCCTGTAACCTATCCTCCCAATTCATGACATCATTCATTTTATCAACCTGCAGCATCAAACCTTTTATTTTTTCAATAATATCCTGTTTTATCGGATGGGTATAGGAAAGACTTTCCACCCATTTGGGTACAAAAAACTCCATGCTGGTAACCGGAAATTCATATAAAGCTTTCTTTAATACATTATAAATATCTTCTTTTTTCATTTGCAGACAATTGATTGCCATAGCAGCTACCTGATATTTTTCTTTTATATTTTCAACCAGTTGAAGGGTTTCTTCACTATAAGGTTTTATAGAATTTACTAAAACCACGAAGGGTTTCTTAATATTTTTCAATTCGGATATGGTTTTTTCTTCTGCCTGTAAATAGTCCTTTCGTTCTAATTCTCCGATACTTCCATCTGTGGTAACTACAATTCCTATGGTTGCATGATCATTAATTACTTTCTGTGTTCCTATTTCCGCAGCTTTTGTGAAAGGTACAGCTTCCTGATACCAGGGTGTTTTTACCATTCTCTCTGCTCCCTCTTCTAAATGCCCGGTTGCTCCTTCCACTAAAAATCCCACACAATCAATTAATCGAAGCAATACCTGTACTTCCTCCGACAATTTTACCTTAACTGCTTCTTTCGGAATAAATTTCGGTTCTGTGGTAGTAATCGTTTTTCCCGAAGCACTTTGAGGCAGTTCGTCTACAGTACGCTTTCTTTCTTCTTCCTCTTCCATTTGCGGTAACACTAAAAGATCCATGAATCTCTTTATAAAAGTAGATTTTCCGGTTCTTACGGGACCTACTACCCCTAAATATATTTCTCCTTTGGTACGTTCTTTCACATCTTTATATAAGTCGTATGTATTCTTAGTATAAAAATCCATGCTAACGCCTCCACATGCCGATATAGTATTATAAATATATGAAAAAAGAGATGGGAAAATGCTTCCCACCTCTATCTTTTTTCATTTATTCTGTTTTATTCGGCTGTAATTGCAACATATGGAAAATCATCATCAGGACAAAGAGCAATGTAGGTTTTTCCTGTATTAATTGTAATTTCATTACCATCAAAGTCATAGTAACGAGTAATATCTGTATCACTTAATTTTGACCATGTAATCTGCATAGCCTTTCCATTTGTGATGTAGTATCCCCATCTTCCTTCTCCGATACAGTTAAAAATCATATATCCATTTTCATCATACTGATGGAAAGTAACATCCTGAATAATTACATTTTTAAAAGATGTCTGTGCATTATTATCTCCGGCATCCACATGTGCACTTCCATATTCATAATAATCATATGTCTGTGTTTCTTCATTGTATTCCAAATAAGAACCATTATGTTCAAACGGTAATACTACCTTTGTACAATCCTGTGTGTTTGGCATATCTGTCAAATCTACCGGATTTGCTTCTGACGCAAAATTGAAATGTGGTTCTTCATTTGCATATTCATTATATTCCGTAGAAACATTAGAATTTGCGAAACGGCTTTCCAAATCTCCTGCTACAATATATTCCGTAAATTCTCTTGCTTTTCCATTATCTATACGGGAAAATCCGCCGCTAAAATGATCCATATATCCTTTTTCAAAATATGCATCGATATAGAAGGGACCACCATCATGACAAAGAACGGCATTCCATTCCGCTGCTAATAAAATGTTTGTAGGACGTACAGAACGGATACTTCCTAACTGTTCAATATTTCCCCAATCCTTTACCAATACCATCAAACGGGTAATTCTTCCATTTAATGTACTGTTCATCATTTCATACACCACATCTGCCTGATTAATTCCATAATGCGGAAGTGCTGTTTTTTCATTATCCACCATGGCAGCAATGGGTCTCTGATTTTTTATTTCTTCTGAAATAATTTCATTGGTAAGTTCACTCCGATACATTCCTTCCGGAACTTCAATTTCTTCAACAACTTCTTCTTCCTCTTCAGCCTCTGCCTCTTCCACTACATTTTCTTCTGTAGGTTGTTCTGTTGTTTCTGCTTCTGTCTCTCCACATGCTGCCAACAATAAGGCTAACATAAGAGAAAGCAACAACATGCTAATTTTTTTTCTCATCTGTCTTCTCTCCTATTTTTCATTACTTAATCTCATCAAACATCAATCCACTCAAAAAAGTTTGATAACACAGACAATGGCGATTACATATATCTGCAACCGCCATTATACATGAACCCCTCTCTTTTTTCAACGATTATATTTTTTCCCTATAATCATCTACATCATCATCCAGATACTCTTCTGTATCCTCCTTCGGATATATTTCTTCTCTGGTTTCCTTTTTCTTTAAATTCTCTGGTTTTTCCTTCTCCATATCTTTTTCTCGATAATCATCTACATCATCATCCAGATACTCATCTTTTTCTGTCTTACTTTCCGCTTTTTTTACATTCTCAGAAGTCTTTTCTTCTGCCTTACTTTCTTCCTTCAGCCATTCTTCAAAATCAGGTTCTGTGGGAATCTCTTTTTTACCAAGACATATAAAATACCCCACACCTGCCAAAGTACCTGCCAATACCATAATAATCATACAAACGATCAATAGCTTACCGGTGCTTTTCTTTTCTTTTGTTTCTAAGGCTTCTTCCACTATAATTTCTTCCGCTGTTTCGTCATTTTTTTCTTCTGCATTCACCTTCGCTTCCAATGACTCTTCAGCAAAAACAATAACGTAATCCGATGCGTGAACGAATTCTAATTGAATATTTCCTTCTTCGTCTACCGGTGATGCCATCTGAAATTCCAATTTTTTCGTTGTTTCATTAAAATAGAATAAATTCGCCATCTGACCTACGTATTTTTCTTCCACAGGAACGACTAAAGTTGCTCCAAAGCCAAATTCTCCATCATGAGAAAGACTTAATTCCATATAATCATTCTCATCTATCACTTCATTAATGACTTCTTTTGCTACCACATCCTGAACAATCTGGGCGTTCATATTTACAGCAGAAGGCATTCCGTCTGAAAGGCTGTCCGTCTGAATGATCCATTTCAAATTATTAGAAAGAGCCAATTCAAGATTTACACCTTGTTTTTTCGCCATCTCTACAATCGTTTGTGAAATTTCAGTATTTTTGTTTAGCTGGATTGACACTGACTGCCTGTTTTCATCGCTATTAGCCTTATTCTCTGCATTTTCCAGCAAACCCGTCATCAAATCTACTTCTGTTTTAACGGCAGAAGCATCCGGTTTTTCTGCCGGCTTCGTAGGATTTACATTTTCAGAAACAGTATCGTTTTGTTTTTCCTTATCAATAGTCTCCTTATCCTCGGTACCCTCTTCGTCCTTCTTTTGGCTGCTGTCGTCTTTATTACTACTTCCTGCCAAGGCACTGTTTTCAGGCAACGGATTCTTATTAGAATCCGTGGTATTCTCTTTATTCGCATTTTCGCTGTTGCTGTTATTCTCCGTACCTGCAGTTCCTGTATTATTGGAATTTGTGGTGTTATTACCTGAATTACCATTTCCTGTAGTTCCACTATTGTTCGTATTGGAACTGTTTTCACTGTTTCCATTTCCGTTGGTATTGGAATTATTTGTGCTGCTTCCGTTACTTGGATTCTGATTTCCATTATTTCCAGAACCCGCATTACCGTTATTATTCTTTTCTTCCTCTGGTGTTTCTGCAGTATCTGTGTAGCCACATAACTGACATCTTCCCTTTTCCATTTTGTGACCGCTTGCATTTACTGTTTCTGTATAACTGTCACCACAGGCACACTCAAATTTCTTTTGGCCACTTTCTGTACAAGATGGGGTTTTTACAACACTTTCCACATATTTATGTACATGTGCCGGCTGTAACTTAGGAATACTTTCTGTATAAGTATCTCCACAATTTTTACAACTAAAAGTACGGACTCCCTCTTCTTTTTCTGTCGGTTCCTTTGTTATTTTATTTTCATAAGAATGACCTGTTTTTTCAAGAACAAGTTTTTCTTCTTTTCCGCAGACAATACATTTTCTTATCTTACTTCCGTCTGTCTCACAAGAAGCTTCTGTAACTGTCCATTCTCCGAAATTATGTACATCGCAAATTACTTTCACGGAAATTTTAATATCTGTTAAAGTTTCATAATTGGTACTGTCCGGGTTATAGCTTGCTTTATACTCATAATTTCCTAATTTATTAGGTAATTTCTCCTGAGGATCATTCCAATAAAATCCCTTTGGCAGATTTATGGTAGAAAGTTCATTTCCGGCTCCCCCTTCCAAATCTACAGGAATGGTACATTCGTTTACTGTTAAAGTTTTCCTCTTCACGTTGATAGAAAGATTAAAAGTAATCGAATTATACTTTTCTTCATTAGGGCTATAGATTACTGCATACTCCGTCTGTGCTGCCGTTGGCACCATATCAGGATTTACCCATGTATAACCTTCCGGCAATACAATATCCTTCAAGGTTATCGCCGGATTATATGTCATTTCTTCAAGCTTTGGTTTCTCTAATTTTGATTCATCAATCTCTGCCTTTACAACGATAATCTTACAGGTTCCCACATTAGGATTGTCCGGATCATCCGCATTTTTACAGGTAATGGTAGTTTCTCCTGTTTTTATCCCCTTTACCAGACCATTGTTATCTACCGTTGCCACTTCCGGATTAGAGGAAGCAAAGAGCCATGTAATTCCTTCTGCCGCATTTCCATTTACTAATGGAGTCAAAGTAACCTCACCATCGATCTGTAAATTCGTTATGCTGGTGGTTGTTAATGTAATTTTATCTTCATTTCCCGGTTCTGCTGCTTTCTTTGCCGGCATGTTAGAATATACCGGAATACGGAAGATAAATGCCTGATTTAATAATCCCGCCTTATTATATGCATTGTATACACTTAATGCTTCGCTATAAGGGGCTTTAATATTCTGCATATACTGATGAGAATAAAAAGAAGGTCCGATTAAATCAAACTTCTGCAAATATAAAGTATCCTGTCCTACCCTAATATAATCATTTCCTAAAAACTGTGCCCCGCCAACTAAGGCTTTATATCTGCTGTTCCAGCCTTTTTCTCTGGCATACTTTAATCCGTTTTCAATTACTTCCGCATTCGTTTTTCCGCTGGCTTTAATATTATAGTAATTATAATATCCTTCGTAACCTGCATAGGTACCGGAAATCAAAGCACTGCTTCCGCTTATCCCCTGTTCCTGACGCACTCTGGCAGCCTGTAAAATCGGACTTACATTTGTACTTTTTGCAAGTTCAACAAATGTCTGGGCATAAGTTTTTCCATTTTCAATCGTCTGATTTGCCATAAAAGTACCGGCAACAATACGTTCTACCATATCCAATGTCTGATAGGTACTGTCAAATCCCAACATTTCAAACTGGAATATATTACTTTCTGTCAGCCAGTTTCTGGGATCCATATAATACTTAATTGCCGCTTCCGATGCATAAGCCCATCCGGGAGAATGCATTCCGTTTTTCCAGCATTCTGCCAAATCGGAATGAATTAAACTTCTGTCTCCCACCTGTGATTTGACCGATTTGCTCCAGTCAAGATTTGTATTCATAGGCACAAAAATCCAGTTCGGATGTTTCTTCTTTAATGAATTTAAAGAACTTTGATAGGAAGATGGAAACTTTTCTATATCTATATATTTCCCTTCCGTCTCATCCAGCCCATACATACTAATCACACTAATGCTTCTGACATAAGTTTCCTTCCATTCCGTAAATCTGCTATCTACACAGGCAATATTTTCTCCATATACGTATCCGCTGACTTCTTCCATTTCATTTTTATACAAAACGCGATACCAGACATTATGTTCCGCATCCTGACCTGCCCCAAGAATCCTTACGGAATCTCCGGACAGCAATTTTTTTACCGGTTCACTGCTTTCCTCCGGAAGGCTTCTTAAATAAATAAAATCTTCCAAATATACAACCGCCGGAATTTCCTGTTCCTCTGCTATTTTTTCCAGTTCACCGACAGCTTCTTCAAAAGGATACAAATAACTGTTTGCCAGAATTTTATCTGCCGTTTCTTCTTCCTCGGCTTCCTTTTCCAAATCCTCCTCTTCGACTTCTTTGGTTTCCGAAAAATCTAAAACAACACTTTTTTTCTCCCCACTCTCAGCAGCAAACGCAACAAATGTCCCTGAATTACATTCTGCTAATAATATCACTGCGGTCATAAAACAAAGTAAACACTTAAAAGTTTTCTTTTTCATTTGTATTATCCTCTTTCCGATAACAGCTCTTTCTTTTTATCCTTATTTTACTACTCTTCTAAAGTTTTTCTTACCTCGTTTTACTACGATTCCATCTCCCTCAAACGCAGATGCCTCGTAAACAGTTTTTATATCTGTCACTTTTTCACCTTCTACAGATACTCCTCCCTGCTCTACAGCTCTTCTGGCTTCCGATTTGGAAGGAACCAGTCCTGATTTTACAAGTATGGTTAAAATGTCAATTTTTCCTTCGGTAAAATCTTCCTCTGTCAAAGCTGCTGTCGGCATCTGGGCTGCCACTCCACTGGCAAACAATGCTCTGGCACTTTCCTGTGCCTTTACAGCTTCTTCTTCTCCATGCACTAATTTGGTTAATTCATAAGCTAAGATTTCTTTTGCCTGATTTAACTGACTTCCTTCCCATGCATCCATTTTTTCAATTTCTTCTAAAGGAAGGAAAGTTAACATACGAATACATTTTAGCACATCTGCATCTGCCACATTTCTCCAATATTGATAGAACTCAAAAGGAGAGGTTTTATTAGGATCCAGCCATACTGCTCCCTTCTGAGTTTTCCCCATTTTCTTGCCTTCAGAATTTAAAAGTAATGTAATGGTCATGGCATAAGCATCTTTTCCCAGTTTACGACGAATCAGTTCCGTACCGCCTAACATATTGCTCCACTGGTCGTCTCCGCCAAACTGCATATTACAGCCGTATTTTTCATACAAAGCAAGAAAGTCATAACTTTGCATGATCATGTAATTAAATTCTAAAAAGCTTAACCCTTTCTCCATTCGCTGTTTATAGCATTCTGCCGTCAGCATACGATTTACACTAAAATGTACTCCAACATCCCGCAGCAGTTCTACGTAATTTAATCCCAGCAGCCAATCCGCATTGTTTACCAGTAATGCCTTTCCTTCTGAGAAATCAATAAAACGACTCATCTGTTTTTTAAAACACTCTACATTATGGTCAATAGTTTCCTTGGTCATCATGGTACGCATGTCACTTCTTCCGGATGGGTCTCCGATCATGGCAGTACCACCACCAATTAATGCGATAGGCTTATTTCCTGCTTCCTGTAAACGTTTCATTAAGCAAAGTGCCATGAAATGCCCTACATGAAGACTGTCGGCTGTAGGGTCAAATCCAATATAAAAAGTTGCCTTCCCTGCATTAATCAACTCTTTAATCTCTTCTTCATCTGTTAACTGTGCAAGAAGTCCTCTTGCTTTCAATTCATCAAAAATTGTCATTTTTCCATCCTTTCCTGAGTATAAAATATTGACTCACGTTAATAAAATTTCATAATAATTCCCGAGAAAATCATTAGATACGTATATAAAAACACCTCGCCCTTCTAAAAAGGACGAGGTTAAAATCCCGTGTTACCACCTTTATTCACAGATAACTCACATTATCTGCCTTCACAAGTACAGCCTACTGCGATACTCTGGTGCTCATAACGGACACCACCCCGTTCCAGCCTACTCTTCTTTCAGCCGACAGCTCAAAGATGTATTCATGTCTCTTTCCCTTAACGCCTCTCATCACCCGGCTATTTTCTGTAAGTTTTAAACAAGACACTACTTCTTCTTTTCTACGCATTTCTTTCCTCAATGAATTTTCCTCATTATAAGCTGTGTGCTTATTTTTGTCAACTTCAATTTAATTGAAATTCAGGTCAAATTCAGGTCACACAATTCCTACCGATTCACCATAAGCTTATTCATCGCCTGATTAAGTCCGTCAACCGTCAGCTTATACATAGGCAGTAATTCTTTGATAGCAGTTTCTGCTTCTCTCCATGGAGCATGTCCCGGTGCCATTTTGGGATTCAGCCAGACGATTTTTTTATAGTGGTGCTTCATAAGCTTTAACCACTCCCAACCGCTTAATCCTCCATTGGGTCCTCTGTAATTTCCCGTATCTGAATAAAGTTCCTCCGGTGCCATGGCTGCATCACCTACAATAATCACCTTATAATCTTTATCTATATTGCGGAACATCCATTCTGTTTCTATCCAGTCGCCATTATCACACTCCGGCGTTTTATACAAATGACTGTAAATACAATTATGAAAAAAATATACTTTTACCTCTTTAAAATGGTTTGTCTTTGTCACCGACTGAAACAAATCATTTAAAAGCGTAGTATAGGGAATCATGGTTCCTCCGGAATCCATTAAAAGCAGCAGCTTTACTGAATTTTTTCTGGGCTTTTCCATTACAATATGAAGCAACCCACCATGATTACAAGTCTTATCTATGGTGCCATTTAAATCAAGTTCCGTTTTGGGAATATCCAGTTTTGCCGAAAATTGTCTGAGTCTTCTTAATGCCTGTTGAAACTGACGGTTATCCATCACTCTGTCATCTCTGAAATCCCGATATTTTCTGGCTCCTACCACAGAAAATGCAGACTGATAACCGGTACTTCCTCCTACACGTACTCCCCCTATGTTTCCTCCGGTATTTCCAAAAGAAGTTTTTCCCATGGTGCCAATCCAATAAGAACCACCATTATGCTCACTGTCCTGATCTTTAAGACGTTGTTTGAATTTTTCTTCTACATCGTCCTTATCCACCTTCATATCTTCCATTTTATTTAACCACTGCTTTTCACTTTCCTGCAGCAAATCGTTCATTTCAGGTTTGTCCAGCCATTTGAGCATATTTTTACTGATTTCCGTCTCCATGGAAGCCGCTTTAAAACACTCTTCAAATACCATATCAAATTTATCAAAATCTGTTTCACTCTTTACCAGAATCATTCTGGCTAAATAATAAAATTCTGTCAGACTGCTATTACACATTCCTCTGCATAACGCATCCTGCAAGGTCAGCCATTCACTTAAAGTAACCTTAAGTCCTGCTTCCTTTAGTGCATAGAAAAAATTAGTAAACATGTTCTTTATCCCTTATGATTCATTTACAAAAACTTTTCTTACCTGCCGCATTTTTAATAATTTGCGTGTTTTGCCACTTCCATATCTTCATCTTTCTTTACTACCACACCAATAAAGGGAAGTTCCTTCTTTATTTTATCAGCCGGTATCCCGCCTATCTGCAAAGCATTTATCCAGTCAATCAATTCTGAAGTACTTGGTTTTTTGCGAATATCTCTTAAAGAACGAATCTCATAAAATACATCCATGGCATTTTTTAACAAAACATCGTCTACGTTTGGAAAATGTACTTTCACAATTTCTTCCATCAAATCCTTATCCGGGAAATCAATATAATGGAAAATGCATCTTCGTAAAAAAGCATCCGGCAATTCTTTTTCCGCATTGGAAGTAATGATTACAATCGGACGTTTCTTTGCCTTTACCGTACGTTTTGTTTCATGAATATAAAATTCCATCTGGTCTAATTCCCACAACAAATCATTGGGAAATTCCAAATCTGCCTTATCAATTTCATCAATCAGCAAAATCACCTGCTCATCAGAATCAAATGCTTCTCCTAATTTTCCAAGTTTAATATACTGACTGATATCATGTACATCATTTTCTCCAAACTGACCATCATACAATCTCTGAATGGTATCATAC